>NZ_SPVG01000048.1 GCF_004614165.1 Duganella callida
CCCCTGCCGCGCCGGCCGCCGCACCGGCAGCCTCGGCGCCTGCGCCAGCCACGCCTGCGCCTGCAAACTCGATTCCAAAGTAATATAATTCGATACGCAGATTTAGTGCCGTTGGTAAATTTTTAAGATGGCTGCACACGTTTTCGGCAATTGCGGTGACGTGCGTGAAAATAGTTAAAGATTTATCGCTTTTCTTTTGTTTTAACGCAATACGCCATTAACAAGCGTGCCAAAACGAAGTAAAATAACGGCCTTATGCCGACGTGGTGAAATTGGTAGACACGCTATCTTGAGGGGGTAGTGGCGCAAGCTGTACGAGTTCGAGTCTCGTCGTCGGCACCAGAATATAGGCCAGCAAGGTTGCACCAAGCTGGCTTTTTTACGAGGATGTGTGGTTCGATCCTGGTCTTAGCAGTCTTACGATTGGGGCGAACGTTCAGCGCACCGCAGAGCAGTAGTCTTTTTAACTGATCTTTTACAGAAGCTCATCAATCGTGAACCTCGATAATTATCTTCCCGTTCTCTTGTTCATCCTCGTCGGTCTCGGCGTAGGCATCGCTCCCCAGGTTCTGGGTCACATTCTGGGCCCGAAAAAGCCCGACGCGGCCAAACTGTCCCCGTATGAATGCGGCTTCGAGGCGTTCGAAGACGCGCGCATGAAATTCGACGTGCGTTACTACCTCGTCGCGATTCTCTTTATTTTGTTCGATCTGGAAACGGCGTTCTTCTTCCCATGGGGCGTATCCATGCGCGAACTGGGCTGGCAAGGCTTCGTCACGATGATGGTCTTCATCGCCGAATTCGTGGTCGGTTTCTGGTACATCTGGAAGAAAGGTGCCCTTGATTGGGAATAAGCCATGGCTATTGAAGGCGTATTAAACGAAGGTTTCATCACCACCTCGGCTGACAAGCTGATCAACTGGGCGCGCACGGGTTCGATGTTCCCGATGACGTTCGGTCTGGCCTGCTGTGCGGTTGAAATGATGCACGTGGGCGCAGCCCGTTACGACATGGACCGCTTCGGCGTGGTGTTCCGTCCCTCGCCGCGTCAGTCCGACGTGATGATCGTGGCCGGCACGCTGTGCAACAAGATGGCCCCGGCCCTGCGCAAGGTCTACGACCAGATGCCCGAGCCGCGCTGGGTGATCTCGATGGGTTCCTGCGCCAACGGCGGCGGTTACTACCATTATTCCTACTCCGTGGTCCGCGGCTGCGACCGCATCGTCCCGGTCGACGTCTACGTCCCGGGCTGCCCTCCGACCGCTGAAGCTCTGCTGTACGGCATCATGCAGCTGCAGAACAAGATCAAGCGCACCAACACGATCGCACGCTAAGGAAGAGGGCGCTTCAAGATATGACTACTCAACTGGAAAAACTGCAAACCGCCCTCGGCACCGCCCTGGGCGATCGCGTCAGCACCACCGTGGCGCTGGGCGAGATCACCCTCGAGGTGAACGCCGCCAACTACTACGGCGTGATGCAGACCCTGCGCGACGATCCGACCCTGGGCTTCGATCAGCTGATCGACCTGTGCGGCGTGGATTACCTGAACTATGGCGACGGCATCTGGGAAGGCCAGCGTTTCGCCGCCGTCTCGCACCTGCTGTCGGTCAAGCACAACTGGCGCGTGCGCGTGCGCGCGTTCTGCGCCGATGACGACATGCCGCTGTTGCCGTCGGTGACCCCGCTGTGGCGCGCGGTCAACTGGTACGAGCGCGAAGCGTTCGACATGTTCGGCATCCTGTTCGAAAACCACAACGACCTGCGCCGCATCCTGACCGACTACGGTTTCATCGGCCACCCGTTCCGCAAGGACTTCCCTGTGTCGGGCTACGTCGAAATGCGCTATGACCCCGAGCAGAAGCGCGTGATCTACCAGCCGGTCACCATCGAGCCGCGTGAAAACGTGCCGCGCGTGATCCGCGAAGAAACCTACGGGATTAAATAATGGCTGAGATTAAGAACTACACCCTGAACTTCGGTCCGCAACACCCGGCCGCGCACGGCGTGCTGCGCCTGGTGCTGGAGCTGGACGGCGAAGTGATCCAGCGCGCCGACCCGCACATCGGCCTGCTGCACCGCGGCACCGAGAAGCTGGCGGAACAAAAGACTTACCTGCAGTCGGTGCCGTACATGGACCGCCTGGACTACGTGTCGATGATGTGCAACGAACACGCCTACGTGATGGCGATCGAGAAGCTGCTGGGCATCGAAGTGCCGCTGCGCGCACAGTACATCCGCGTGATGTTCGACGAAATGACCCGCATCCTGAACCACCTGATGTGGCTGGGCGCGCACGCGCTGGACGTCGGCGCCATGGGGCCGTTCCTGTACTGCTTCCGCGACCGCGAAGACCTGTTCGACTGCTACGAGGCGGTGTCGGGCGCGCGCATGCACGCGGCCTACTACCGTCCGGGCGGCGTCTACCGCGACCTGCCGGACGCGATGCCGCAGCACAAGCCATCGATCATCCGCTCGCAGAAAGCCATCGACAACTTGAACAAGGATCGCCAGGGCTCGCTGCTGGACTTCATCGAGGCGTTCACCGGCCGTTTCCCGACCTATGTCGACGAATACGAAACCCTGCTGACCGACAACCGGATCTGGAAACAGCGTACCGTCGGCATCGGCGTGGTGGCGCCGGAAGATGCGCTGGCGATGGGCTTCACCGGCGCCATGCTGCGCGGTTCGGGCATCCAGTGGGACCTGCGCAAGCACCAGCCGTACGAGGTGTACGACCTGATGGACTTCGACGTGCCGATCGGCACCAACGGCGACTGCTACGACCGCTACCTGGTGCGCGTGGAAGAACTGCGCCAGTCGAACCGCATCATCAAGCAGTGCGTCGAATGGCTGCGCAACAACCCGGGTCCGGTCATGACCAGCAACCGCAAGGTGGCGCCGCCCAACCGCGTGGACATGAAGACCAACATGGAATCGCTGATCCACCACTTCAAACTGTTCACCGAAGGCTTCCACGTGCCGCCGGGCGAAGCGTACAGCGCGGTGGAACACCCGAAAGGCGAGTTTGGCGTCTACCTGATGTCCGACGGCGCCAACAAGCCATACCGCGTGAAACTGCGCGCTCCCGATTATGCGCACCTGCAGTCGCTGGATGAAATGGCGCGCGGCCACATGATTGCCGACGCCGTGACCATCATCGGTACGCAAGACATCGTGTTCGGCAGTATTGACCGCTAAGTCCGAGAGGCAAAAGAATGTTGTTATCAGAGCAGTGCTACAAAAAAATTGACCGCGAACTGGCCAAGTACCCGGACGACCAGCGTCAATCGGCCGTGATGGCCGCGCTGGCGCACGCCCAGGTCGAACTGGGCTGGATCTCGCCGGAAACCATGCAGGAACTGGCCGACTACATCCGCATGCCGGCCATCGCCGTGCAGGAAGTCGCGACTTTCTACAATATGTACAACCTGAAGCCGGTCGGCAAGCACAAGATCACCGTGTGCACCAACCTGCCATGCGCCCTGTCGGGCGGCGTGCGCGCCGGCCAGCACCTGAAGGACAAGCTGGGCATCGATTACCGCGACACCACCGACGACGGCGCCTTCACGCTGCTGGAAGGCGAGTGCATGGGCGCCTGCGGCGACGCGCCGGTGATGCTGGTGAATAACCACCGCATGTGCAGCTTCATGACCAACGATAAAATTGACGCCCTGGTGGAGGAACTCAAGAAATGACGTCGCTCCACAATCGTCACATCGACCCTGTCATTCTGGCCGGCCTGGACGGCAAGAACTGGCACCTGGAAGACTACGTGAAACGCGGCGGCTACAGCGCCCTGCGCCGTATCCTGACCGAGAAAATCGCCCCGGAACAAATCATCGCCGACCTGAAAGCCTCGTCGCTGCGCGGCCGCGGCGGCGCCGGTTTCCCGACCGGCCTCAAATGGAGCTTCATGCCGCGCCAGTTCCCTGGCCAGAAGTACCTGGTATGTAACTCAGATGAAGGCGAACCAGGCACTTTCAAGGACCGCGACATCATGCGTTACAACCCGCATGCACTGATCGAGGGCATGGCCATCGGCGCTTACGCCATGGGCATCACGGTGGGCTACAACTACATCCACGGCGAAATCTTCGAGGTCTACACCCAGTTCGAAGATGCGCTGGAGGAGGCGCGCGCCGCCGGCTTCCTGGGCAATAACATCATGGGCAGCGAGTTCAGCTTCCAGCTGCACGCGCACCATGGTTATGGCGCCTACATCTGCGGCGAGGAAACCGCGCTGCTGGAATCGCTGGAAGGCAAAAAAGGCCAGCCGCGCTTCAAGCCGCCATTCCCGGCCTCGTTCGGCCTGTACGGCAAGCCGACCACCATCAACAACACCGAGACCTTCGCGGCGGTGCCGTTCATCCTGAACATGGGCCCGGAGAAGTACCTGGGCATCGGCCGTCCGAACAACGGCGGCTCGAAGATCTTCTCGATCTCGGGCGACGTCGAACTGCCGGGCAACTATGAAGTCCCGCTGGGCACGCCGTTCGCCAAACTGCTGGAACTGGCAGGCGGCATGCGCGGCGGCAAAAAGATCAAGGCCGTGATTCCCGGCGGTTCGTCGGCGCCGGTGGTGCGCGGCGAACTGATGATGGAAACCGACCTCGACTACGATTCGATCGCCAAGGCCGGCTCCATGCTGGGTTCGGGCGCGGTGATCGTCATGGACGAGACCCGTTGCATGGTCAAGGCCATGGAACGCCTGGCCTACTTCTACTTCGAAGAGTCGTGCGGCCAGTGCACCCCGTGCCGCGAAGGCACCGGCTGGATGTACCGCATGATCCACCGTATCGAAAACGGCCAGGGCCGTCCATCGGATCTGGACGTGCTGAATTCGGTCTGCGACAACATCCAGGGCCGCACGATTTGCGCGCTGGGCGACGCGGCGGCGATGCCGATGCGCGCGTTCATCAAGCAATTCCGCGAAGAATTTGAATATCACATCGAGCACAAGCATTGCTTAGTGCCCGCTTACCTCTAAGCTGCGTACGATCACCATGGTTGAAATCGAAATAGACGGCAAAAAAGTCGAAGTCCCTGCTGGTAGCATGGTGATGGACGCCGCCAACAAACTGGGAACCTACATTCCGCACTTCTGCTATCACAAGAAATTGTCGATCGCTGCGAACTGCCGCATGTGCCTCGTCGAAGTGGAAAAAGCGCCGAAGCCGCTGCCGGCTTGCGCCACTCCTGTCTCGGCCGGCATGATCGTGCGCTCGCACTCCGAGAAAGCCGTGCAGGCGCAGAAGTCGGTGATGGAATTCCTGCTGATTAACCACCCGCTCGATTGCCCGATCTGCGATCAGGGCGGCGAATGCCAGCTGCAGGATCTGGCGGTCGGCTACGGCAAGGGCGAATCGCGCTACGAGGAAGACAAGCGCGTCGTGGTGCCGAAAGACGCCGGCCCGCTGGTCTCCATGCAGGAAATGTCGCGCTGCATCCAGTGCACCCGTTGCGTACGCTTCGGCCAGGAAGTGGCCGGCGTGATGGAACTGGGCATGATCGGCCGCGGCGAACATTCCGAAATCACCGCCTTCGTCGGCCAGACCGTGAACTCGGAAATGTCCGGCAACATGATCGACCTGTGCCCGGTCGGCGCGCTGACCTCCAAGCCATTCCGCTACAGCGCCCGTACCTGGGAACTGTCGCGCCGCAAATCGGTCTCGCCGCACGACGGCCTGGGCGCCAACCTGATCGTTCAGGTCAAGCAGGGCAAGGTCAAGCGCGTGCTGCCGCTGGAAAACGAATCGGTCAACGAATGCTGGATCTCCGACAAGGACCGCTTCTCGTACGAAGCGCTGGACTCGGACCAGCGCCTGACCCAGCCGATGCTGAAGCAGGGCGGCGAGTGGAAGGAAGTCGACTGGCAGACCGCGCTGGAATACGTGGCGCACGGCCTGAAGAACATCAAGCACGAGCATGGCGCCAATGCGCTGGCCTCGGTCGCCACCCCGCACTCGACGCTGGAAGAACTGCACCTGCTGCAAAAGCTGACCCGCGCCATGGGCTCGACCAGTGTCGACACCCGTCTGCGCCAGACCGATTTCTCGCTGGATGTGACCCCATGGCTGGGCATGACCATCACGGAATTCGGCGCATTGAACCGCGCCTTCGTGATCGGCTCGTTCCTGCGCAAGGATCATCCGCTGCTGGCTACCCGTCTGCGTCTGGCCGTGAAGGGCGGCGCCAAGCTGTCCATGCTGAACGCCACCGACGACGACCAGCTGATGAGCGTCGCCAACAAGATGATCGTGGCGCCGTCGGAGTGGCTGTCGGCGCTGTCGCAAGTGGTGGTGGCCGTGGCGAAAGCCAAGGACATCGCCGCGCCGGCCGGTTACGATGGCGTGCAAGCCAGCGACGCCGCCACCGCGATCGCCGCGTCGCTGCTGTCGGGTGAAAACAAGGGCATCTTCCTGGGCAACGCCGCCGCGCAGCATCCGCAAGCCGGCGCGCTGCACGCCGCCGCGCAATGGATCGCCGAACAGACCGGCGCCAAGCTGGGCTACCTGACCGAAGCCGCCAACACCGTCGGCGCCTACATCGCCAACGCCAACGCCGGCACCGCGCCGGTGTTCAGCGAAGCCAAGTCGGCCTACCTGCTGCTGAACGCCGAACCGGAACTGGACGCGCACAACCCGCAAGCCGCCGTCGCCGCGCTGAAGAAAGCCGAGATGGTCGTGGTGATGTCGGCCTTCAAGCACGGCATGGATTACGCCGACGTGCTGCTGCCGGTGTCGCCATTCAGCGAAACCTCGGGCACCTACGTCAACGCCGAAGGCCGTGCGCAAAGCTTCAACGGCACCGTCAAGCCGCTGCTGGAAACCCGCCCGGCATGGAAAGTGCTGCGCGTACTGGGCAACATCCTCGGCCTGGCCGGCTTCGACTACGACACCTCGGAAGCGATCCGCGACGAAGTGCTGGGCGCCGGCGTGACCGATGTCACCGCCAAGCTGAACAACGTATCGAAAGCCGCGCTGACCGCGTCGACCGCAGGTAATGGCTACTTCGCGACCGGTACCGAACGTATCGCCGACGTGCCGATCTACTTTGCCGACGCCATCGCGCGCCGCTCCGAGCCACTGCTGAAGACGGCCGACGCCGCCGCGCCGAAAGCGCACCTGTCGACCGCCCTGGCGCAGCAGCTGGGTGTGGCCGCCGGCGACAAGGTCAAGGTAACGCAAGGTTCGGGCAGTGCGATCCTGGAAGCCGTGGTTGACGCCAAGCTGCCGGCCAACGCGGTTCGCGTTGCCGCCGCGCATGCCTCGACCGCCGCACTGGGCAGCATGTTCGGTTCCATCACCGTAGAAAAAGCAGGAGAGGTGAAATAATGGCGCTGCCTGAATTCGTCACTACCATCAATTCCATGGGCGCGAACAGCGTGCTGGCTCCGGCCTGGCCGCTGATCTGGGCGCTGATCCGCATCGTCGTCGTGCTGCTGCCCCTGATGGGCCTGGTGGCTTACCTGACCCTGTGGGAACGCAAGTTCATCGGCTGGATCCAGATCCGCGTCGGTCCCAACCGCGTTGGTCCGATGGGCCTGCTGCAGCCGATCGCCGACGCGCTGAAACTGCTGTTCAAGGAAATCATCACCCCGGCCAAGGCCAATCCCGGCCTGTTCGTGATCGGTCCGATCATGACCATCATGCCGGCGCTGGCCTGCTGGGCGGTGGTGCCGTTCGGCCCGGAAGCGGTGCTGGCCAACGTCAACGCCGGCCTGTTGCTGCTGATGGCGGTCACCTCGATGGAAGTCTACGGCATCATCATCGCCGGCTGGGCCTCGAACTCGAAGTACTCGTTCATGGGCGCGATGCGCGCCTCGGCACAGATGATCTCGTATGAAATCGCCATGGGCTTCGTGCTGGTGGTGGTGCTGATGGTGTCCGGTTCGCTGAACTTCATCGACATCGTGCACGGCCAGCAGCAGGGCATGATGGCCGACAAGGGCTTGAACTTCCTGTCGTGGAACTGGCTGCCGCTGCTGCCGCTGTTCGTGGTGTACCTGACCTCCGGCCTGGCCGAGTGCAACCGTCACCCGTTCGACGTGGTGGAAGGCGAGTCGGAAATCGTCGCCGGTCACATGGTGGAATACTCGGGCATGGCCTACGCCATGTTCATGCTGGCCGAATACGCCAACATGATCCTGATCGCCACCCTGGGCTCGATCATGTTCCTGGGCGGCTGGTCGGCGCCATTCGCCTTCCTGGAATTCTGGGGCGGTTTCGGCGGCTTCTTCTGGTTGTTCGTGAAAGCGTTCTTCCTGGTGTCCGTCTTCATCTGGGTGCGTGGTACTTTCCCTCGCTACCGTTACGACCAGATCATGCGTCTGGGCTGGAAAGTCTTTATCCCGCTGACGCTGGTGTACCTGGTGTTCGTCGCAGGCTGGATGCAGACCTCCTGGAATATCTGGAAGTAAGGAATAGACAAAAATGGAACGTTTAAAAGATTTCGTCAGCAGCTTCATGCTGACCGAGCTGATCAAAGGGATGGCGCTGACGGGCAAGTACATGTTCTCGCGCAAGATCACGGTGCAGTACCCGGAAGAGAAGACGCCGATGTCGCCGCGCTTCCGCGGCCTGCACGCGCTGCGCCGCTACCCGAACGGCGAGGAACGCTGCATCGCCTGCAAACTGTGCGAAGCGGTGTGCCCGGCGATGGCGATCACCATCGAATCGGAACAGCGCGATGACGGCTCGCGCCGCACCACCCGTTACGACATCGACCTGACCAAGTGCATCTTCTGCGGCTTCTGCGAAGAATCGTGCCCGGTGGACTCGATCGTTGAAACGCATGTGCTGGAATACCACGGCGAAAAACGCGGCGATCTGTACTACACGAAAGAGATGCTGCTGGCCGTTGGCGATCGTTACGAAAACGACATCGCCGCAGCCCGCGCAGCGGACGCTCCGTATCGCTGACGGGGAGGGCGGCGCCGTTCCGGCCGTCCTTTACAGCGATCTGATCAACAAACTGTACGTCTCTTGGGTTAGTTATGGAATTTAAAACTGCTTTGTTCTACGTCTTCGCGGCCATCATGATATTGGCCTCGACGCGCGTCATTACGGCCCGCAATCCGGTGCATGCGGCGCTGTTCCTGGTGCTGGCGTTCTTCAACGCCGCCGGCATCTGGATGCTGCTGGAGGCCGAGTTCCTGGCCATCGTGCTGGTGCTGGTCTACGTCGGCGCCGTGATGGTGCTGTTCCTGTTCGTGGTGATGATGCTGGACATCGACACCGACAAGCTGCGCGAAGGCTTCTGGAACTACCTGCCGGTGGCGTCCTTCGTCGGCGTGATCATCGTGCTGGAAATGGCCGCCGTGCTGTGGCGCTCGTTCCTGTCGTTCGACCAGCAGGCCGTCGCGGCCGGCAACATCGGCGGCACCAAGGAACTGGGCCTGCTGATCTACACCAAATACATCTACGGCTTTGAAATCGCCGCCGCCATCCTGCTGGTCGCGATCATTGCAGCCGTGGCGCTGACCCTGCGCAAGCGCAAGGACACCAAACACTTCGACCCGGCCGACGCGGTGCGCGTCAAGCGCAACGACCGTCTGAAGATCGTCAAGATCGCCCCGGTCACCACGCGCGGCGCGGCAGAAGCAGACGTTAAGGAGGCACCATGACTTTATCCCTGGCTCACTACCTCGTACTGGGCGCGATCCTGTTCGCGATCTCCATCGTCGGTATTTTCCTGAACCGCAAGAACGTCATCATCCTGCTGATGGCCATCGAACTGATGCTGCTGGCAGTGAACATGAACTTCATCGCGTTCTCGCATTACCTCGGTGATGCGGCAGGGCAGATCTTCGTCTTCTTCATCCTGACCGTGGCCGCCGCCGAATCGGCGATCGGCCTGGCGATCTTGGTGGTGCTGTTCCGTAATCTGGACACCATCAATGTAGAAGACCTGGATAGCCTGAAGGGCTAAGTTCAACCTCACGAAAAATAACGATTAAGGTTCATCATGGCGGTTACACTCAACCCTGATCTCCTGCTAGCCGTACCACTGGCGCCCCTCGCGGGCTCCGCCGTGGCAGGCTTGTTGGGAACTAAATTCTTCGGCAACGTCGTCGGGCGCAAGACCTCGACCGCGGCGACCATCCTGGGCGTGCTGGTGGCGTTCATCATTTCGGCCATGACGCTGAATGATGTGATCAACGGCGCCAGCTTCAACGGCACCATCTATAACTGGATGACCGTGGCCGGCATGAAGATGGAAGTCGGCTTCCAGATCGATTCGCTGTCGGCGATGATGATGTGCGTGGTGACCTTCGTGTCGCTGATGGTGCACATCTACACCATCGGCTACATGGCCGAAGACGAAGGCTACAACCGGTTCTTCTCCTACATCTCGCTGTTCACCTTCTCGATGCTGATGCTGGTGATGTCGAACAACTTCCTGCAGCTGTTCTTCGGCTGGGAAGCGGTGGGCCTGGTGTCGTATCTGCTGATCGGCTTCTGGTATACCCGTCCGACCGCGATCTTTGCCAACATGAAGGCCTTCCTGGTCAACCGCGTCGGTGACTTCGGCTTCATCCTGGGCATCGGCCTGCTGCTGGCCTACGCCGGTTCGATGAACTACCAGGAAGTGTTCGCCAAGCGCGAAGCGCTGGCGCTGCTGCACCTGCCGGGCACCGACTGGATGCTGCTGACCGTGGCCTGCATCTGCCTGTTCATCGGCGCGATGGGTAAATCGGCGCAGTTCCCGCTGCACGTCTGGCTGCCGGACTCGATGGAAGGCCCGACCCCGATCTCGGCACTGATCCACGCCGCCACCATGGTTACCGCCGGCATCTTCATGGTGTCGCGCATGTCGCCACTGTTCGAACTGTCGGACACCGCGCTGAGCTTCATCCTGGTGATCGGTTCGATTACCGCGCTGTTCATGGGCTTCCTCGGCATCATCCAGAACGACATCAAGCGCGTGGTCGCGTACTCGACGCTGTCGCAGCTGGGCTACATGACCGTGGCGCTGGGCTCGTCGGCCTACTCGGTGGCCGTGTTCCACCTGATGACCCATGCCTTCTTCAAGGCGCTGCTGTTCCTCGGCGCCGGCTCGGTGATCATCGGCATGCACCACGACCAGGACATCCGCAACATGGGCGGCCTGCGCAAGTACATGCCGATCACCTGGATCACTTCGCTGCTGGGTTCGCTGGCCCTGATCGGCACGCCGTTCTTCTCGGGCTTCTACTCGAAGGATTCGATCATCGAAGCCGTGGCCGAGACCCACATCGCCGGCGCCGGCTTCGCCCAGTTCGCCGTGCTGGCGGGCGTGTTCGTGACCGCGTTCTACTCGTTCCGCATGTACTTCCTGGTGTTCCACGGTAAAGAGCGTTTCGGCCAGGCGCATGCCCACGGCCATGACGACCACCACGCCCATGATGCCCACGCGCACGATGACCATGGTCACGACAGCGATGCGCACCACGAAGAGGAAGAGGACGATCACGGCCACCACGGCCTGGCTCCCGGCCAGAAACCGCACGAATCGCCATTCGTGGTCTGGTTCCCGCTGGTGGCGCTGGCCATCCCGTCGGTGATCATCGGCGCGCTGGCGATCGGCCCGATGCTGTTCGGCGACTTCTTCAAGGGCGTGATCTTCATCGGCGAAAACCACAAGGCGATGGAAATGCTGGCAGAGGAATACCACGGCCCGGTGGCCATGGCGATCCACTCGCTGACCTCGCTGCCGCTGTGGCTGGCGATTGCCGGCGTGGCGTTCTCGTACTACTGCTACATGGTCAATCCACGCGTACCGGCCTGGTTCTACGAGAAGTTCAAGGCGATCCACACGCTGCTGGACAACAAGTACTACATGGACAAGTTCAACGAGACCGTGTTCGCCGGCGGCGCGCGCCTGCTGGGCAACGGCTTGTGGACCGTCGGCGACCGCACCCTGATCGACGGCCTGCTGGTGAACGGCAGCGCCAAGGTCGTGGGCTGGTTCTCGACGCTGACCCGCCTGGCGCAGACTGGTTACATCTACCACTATGCGTTCGTCATGATCCTCGGCATTCTGGGGTTCCTGGTCTACTTCCTGCCGTTTTGGCACGCTTAATTAGCTGATACGCAAAGAGATAACGATAACCATGATGCAGTCAACCATATCTACACTACCTCCGTACCTGAGCCTCGCGATCTGGCTCCCGATTATCTTCGGCCTGATCGTGCTGGCTGTGGGACGTGACAGCAACGCCGGCTTCACGCGCGTGCTGTCGCTGCTCGGCGCGCTGGTCAGCTTCGTCGCGACCATTCCGCTGATGACCAACTTCGACAACGCCGCCCACGGCATGCAGTTCGTCGAGAACCAGCCGTGGATCGAAGCATTCAACATCCATTATTCGCTGGCCATCGACGGCCTGTCGCTGTGGTTCGTGCCGCTGACCGCCTTCATCACCGTGATCGTGGTGATCTCGGCCTGGCAGGTGATCCAGAAGCGCGTGGCCCAGTACATGGGCGCGTTCCTGATCCTGTCCGGCCTGATGATCGGCGTGTTCGCCGCCATGGACGGCCTGCTGTTCTACTTCTTCTTCGAAGCGACCCTGATCCCGATGTACATCATCATCGGTATCTGGGGCGGCGACAACCGCGTGTATGCGTCGTTCAAGTTCTTCCTGTACACCTTCTTCGGCTCGCTGCTGACGCTGGTTGCCATCATCTACCTGTACAAGGTCTCGGGCGGCAGCTGGGACATCCTGATGTGGCACCGCGTGCCGCTGACGATGACCGAACAGATCTTCATCTTCATCGCCTTCTTCATGGCGTTCGCCGTCAAGGTGCCGATGTTCCCGGTGCACACCTGGCTGCCGGACGTGCACGTGGAAGCGCCGACCGGCGGTTCCGCCGTGCTGGCCGCGATCATGCTGAAGCTGGGCGCCTACGGTTTCATCCGTTTCTCGCTGCCGATCGTGCCGGACGCTTCGCACTACCTGGCGCCGTTCGTGATCACGCTGTCGCTGATCGCCGTGATCTACATCGGCCTGGTGGCGCTGATCCAGAAGGACATGAAAAAGCTGGTGGCCTACTCGTCGATCGCGCACATGGGCTTCGTCACCCTGGGCTTCTTCGTGTTCAACAACATGGCGGCGCAAGGCGCCATCATGCAGATGATCTCGCACGGTTTCGTGTCGGGCGCGATGTTCCTGTGCATCGGCGTGCTGTATGACCAGGCGCACTCGCGCCAGATCGCCGACTACGGTGGTGTGGTCAACAAGATGCCGCGTTTCGCCGCCTTCTTCATCCTGTTCTCGATGGCCAACGCGGGCCTGCCGGCCACTTCCGGCTTCATCGGCGAATTCATGGTGATCCTGGGCGCCACCCAGTACAATTTCTGGATCGGTCTGCTGGCTGCCACGGCCCTGATCCTGGGCGCGGCCTACTCGCTGTGGATGGCCAAGCGCGTGATCTTCGGCAAGGTCGCCAACCACCACGTGGCCGAACTGGTCGACCTGAACGGCCGTGAATTCCTGATGCTGGGTATTCTGGCGGTCTGCACGCTGGCGATGGGCGTGTACCCGGCGCCATTCGCCGACACGATGCAAACCTCGGTCGCCGACCTGCTGGCGCACGTGGCACACAGCAAGCTGCCTTAAGTAGAACGGAAATACAACAATGACTACACCTATTCCACAAGAGGTCGTGAACCTGGTTCCAGCATACGCAGAGGTTGCGGTGCTGGTCGGTGCCTCGGCCATCCTGCTGATCGACATGTTCCTGTCGCAGGCGCAGCGCTCGATCACCTATGTGCTGTCGCTGCTGACCCTGATCGTCTGCGCCGGCATCAGCTTTGCCGACTTCTCGTCGGGCGCCACCGCGTACACCTTCCACGGCATGTTCGTGTCGGACCCGATGGCCAACCTGCTCAAGCTGTTCACCTACCTGACCGTCGGCATGACCCTGGTGTATTCGCGCCAGTACGCCGGCGAGCGCGGCATGCTGAGCGGTAACCTGGGCGGCGAGTTCTACGTCCTGGCGCTGTTCTCCATGCTGGGCCAGATGATCATGATCTCGGGTTCCAACTTCCTGTCCATCTACCTGGGCGTGGAACTGATGTCGCTGTCGCTGTACGCGCTGGTGGCCATGCGCCGCGACAACGTGCGCGCCACCGAAGCGGCGATGAAGTACTTCATCCTGGGCGCGCTGGCCTCCGGTTTCCTGCTGTACGGCATGTCGATGCTGTACGGCGCCACCGGTACCCTGGACATCCGCGCCGTCTCGGCCGCGGTGGCCGCCGGCACCATCAAGCCGACCATCCTGGTGTTCGGTATCGTGTTCCTGGTGGCCGGCGTGGCCTTCAAGCTGGGTGCCGTGCCATTCCACATGTGGGTGCCTGACGTGTATGACGGCGCACCGACCGCCGTGACCCTGCTGCTGGGCGGCGCGCCGAAGATCGCCACCTTCGCCATCTGCATCCGTCTGCTGGTGGAAGGTCTGCTGCCGATGGCGTTCGACTGGCAGCAGATGCTGCTGGTGCTGGCCGTGCTGTCGCTGGCGCTGGGCAATGTCACCGCTATCGCGCAAAGCAACATCAAGCGCATGCTGGCTTACTCGACCATCGCCCAGATCGGCTTTGTGCTGCTGGGTCTGCTGTCGGGCGTGGCCGGCACCACCGACCGCACCGGCATCGCCGGCGCCTACAGTGGCGCCATGTACTACGTGATCACCTACGTGCTGACCACCGTCGGCACCTTCGGTACCCTGATGCTGCTGTCGCGTGCCGGCTTCGACGCCGACAACATCGCCGACTTCAAGGGCCTGAGCAAGCGCAGCCCGTGGTTCGCGGTGGTGATGTCCATCCTGCTGTTCTCGCTGGCCGGCGTGCCGCCGATGATGGGCTTTGCCGCCAAGTTCGCCGTGCTGAACTCGGTGCTGGGCACCGGCCAGATCTGGCTGACCGTGGTCGCGGTGATGTTCTCGCTGATCGGCGCGTTCTACTACCTGCGCGTGGTCAAGACCATGTGGTTCGATGAGCCGGTGGACGACACCCCGATCGTCGCTTACGCCGACATGAAAGCGGTGCTGAGCCTGAACGGTATCGCCGTGGTGGTATTGGGCGTCCTGCCTGGCCCGCTGCTGGCATCGTGCCTGTCGGCCATCAAAGCGACGCTGGCCACCTGATGGATACCTCCGTCGCCGGCTGGTTGGTGATCGCGGTGGCCATCGCGGCCGCCAACCTGCCATTCTTCAACGACAAAGTGTTCGCCCTGGTGGGCGGACGCTGGGCGCGCAAGCCCCTGGTGTTCCGCCTGGCCGAGATGATCGTGCTGTACTTTGTCGTCGGGGCGCTGGGCTTCGCCCTCGAAGCCAACATCGGCACCCGCTTCCCCCAGACCTGGGAGTTCTACGCGATCTCCGCCTGTCTGTTCGTGGTTCTCGGTTTCCCGGGATTCATCGTCCGCTACCTGCGCAAGGCCCACGGCTGATACACTATCGTTCTTCAACGATGTGGAGCAGGAATGGACAATCTCAAAGAAAGCCGTATCGACGGTGAGCTGGCGTATGCCGGCTCATTCCTCAAAGTCCAGAAGGACACCATCGCTCTGCCGAACGGCAAACGCACCACCCGCGAATACATCCTGCATCCCGGCGCGGTCGTGATCCTGCCGCTGCTGGATGACGGCACCGTGCTGATGGAGCGTCAGTACCGCTATCCGCTGCAGGACGTGTTCATCGAATTCCCGGCCGGGAAAATCGACAAGGGCGAAGATCCGCTGGTCGCCGCCAAGCGCGAACTGGAAGAGGAGACCGGCTACACCGGCGGCGAATGGCAGTTCGTCACCACCATCCACAACGCCATCGCCTATTCGGACGAACATCTGGACCTGTACCTGGCGCGCGGCCTGAAGGCCGGGCCGGCCAGGCTGGATGAGGGCGAATTCCTCGAAACCTTCACCGCCACCATCGACGAGCTGCTGCAGTGGGTCCGCGAAGGCAAGATCACCGACGTCAAGACCGTGATCGGCGTATTCTGGCTCGATAAACTGCGCGCGGGCGACTGGAAGCTATGAGATGGCTGGCGGCGCTGGCCTGCCTGCTCGCCGTAAGTGGCGCGCAGGCGGCGCAACGCACGCCGTTTCAGATCCGCTGCGAAGATACGATCACGCGTTCGCTGTCGGTGCTGACGGCCAAGCAGGATGGCTACACCGTCAACAACCAGCTGCCCTACAGCGCGCTGACCGCACGCACCGGCAGCATGAACCGCAACATGCAGACGCTGGGACTGACCGTCACGCAGGGCATGCACAAGGCGCGCGTGGACAGCGGCCCGATATTGCAAGACCCGGCCAGCGGCTACGAATGCATCGCCCCCAAGGTGGAGATCCAGCTGTATTATTCGCCGGTGCGGATTTATGTCGGCAACGAGTTCGCGCCGGGCACTTGCGCCTACAAGGAAATCCTGGCGCACGAGATGCGTCACCTCAAGGCGCACATGGACAATCTGGACCGCGTACAGAAGGTGGTGGCGCAAGCCTTGAACAGGCGCTTTGGCGGGCAACCGCTGTACGCGCCGTCCGGCACCGCCGTCTCGGCCCTGCAGCATGAGGTCAGCAGCACCTGGTTCAACTTCATCCGAGATGAATTCGAAAAAGGCAAAATAGAGCAGGACAAGATCGACAGCCCGGAGGAATATGCCCGCCTGTCGAAAGCCTGCAATGGCGAGATCGCGGCGATCGTCGGTCGCCGCCGCAAGTAAAGAAAATGATGACTGCAACAACCCAACCACCGCGCTACTTTGCGCTGCTGCCCGCCGCCGGCGTCGGCGCGCGCATGGCGGCCAACGGACCCAAACAATACCTGACGGTGGGCGGCAAGCCGATGCTGCGTCATGCCGTCGATGCTTTCCGCGCCAGCCCGCTGGTGGCCCACACCTATGTCGTGGTCAGTCCGGACGACGGCGTGATCGATTCCGTGCTGCCGCCCGGCCTGGACGGCGTGACGGTTCTGCGCGTCGGCGGCGCCACCCGCATGGACTCGGTGCTGAACGGCCTGCGCGCGCTGGATGGCCAGATCGCGCCGCATGACCTGGTGATGGTGCATGACGCCGCGCGTCCCGGACTGACCCCGGCGCTGATCGCGCGCTTGATCGAAGGCGTCGGCGACGATCCGGCCGGCGGCCTGCTGGCGCTGCCGGTGGTCGACACCATCAAGCGCAGCGCGCCCGGCGCCGATGGCGGCGCGCTGAGTGCGGCGACGGTGCCGCGCAACGGCCTGTGGTCGGCGCAGACGCCGCAGATGTTCAGCTACGGGCTGCTGCTGCGCGCCCTCGGCAGCGCGCCCGACGCCAACGCCATCACCGACGACGCCAGCGCGGTCGAGATGCTGGGCCATGCGCCGCGGCTGATCGAAGGTCACCCACGCAATCTCAAAGTAACGCTGCCGGCCGACATCCGCATCGCCGAGATGTACCTGGCTCACAAGGAAGACTAATCATGACCAAACTCCCATTCCGCATCGGCCAGGGCTACGACTGCCACGCACTGGTGGCGGGCCGCAAACTGATCATCGGCGGCGTCGACATCCCGCACCACGTCGGCCTGCTGGGCCACTCGGATGCCGATGTGCTGCTGCACGCGATCACCGACTCCATCCTCGGTGCTGCCGCGCTGGGCGACATCGGCAAACACTTCCCGGACACCGATCCCGAATTTAAGGGCGCCGATTCGCGCAAGTTGTTGAAGGAAGCGGCCAGGCGCGTGGTGGCCACCGGCTACAGCATCGGCAACATCGACTGCACCATCATCGCCCAGCGGCCGAAGATGGCGCCGCACATCACGAGCATGCGCGCCAACATCGCGGAGGACCTGGGGGTGGACATCAGCCAGGTCAACGTCAAGGCCAAGACCAATGAAAAGCTGGGCTACCTGGGACGCGAGGAAGGCATCGCCGCCGAATCCATCGTCTTGCTGATCGCCTCGTAAAACAGGGTCGCATGAACGCCAGCACTTCCGGATCGAAGCGTCGCGGCGTTCGCTATAACGAACGCGGCTGTCGTCAACGGTGCGCATGCTGCTTTCAATGATGCCCCGCGCATCCGCGAAATCCAGGCCGTGTTTGCGCAAGTTACTTTTGCGCTTGGCTTCGTCCCACGTATAGGTGGGCTGGATCAATCGTGTGAATCGAACTTCTGCGTGCCCGCTGCGGAGTCGAGCGCGATACTGATATCTTCGTAAAACAAAGTGGCTTCATTTTTCAGCACGTCCGCAGCGGTTTCCGCTGAAACGCCGGAATGATCGCGGAGAAAATCCTCCAGCGATTTACCAGCCAGTAAATAGTCGAACATGCGCTTGATGGGCACCAGCGTGTTGGCGAATACGGGGGTGCCGCATAAAATGTGCGGCTCCATTTGCACTTGCGGCACACGCGATTTAATGTATGCCAGCAAGTCGGCCGGGACCGGATCGAGTGGCGATTTACGTGGTGGAAGAATGCGTCCATTGAAGCGGAAAACTGGATTGGCATACAAGCCGGACTCCAGCGGCGGGCAATCCTCATCAAATTCAATATCGTCTTCAGGGATCGGCATCACATCCATCCACCTGTTCTTACGCTCCCAATAAGACACGTCGTTCGATCCGGGATGCTTTTCTGAATGAGATGATTCGTATTCCATTTTGCTGCTCCGCATAAATAACCGCCACTTCTTTACCTTGGGAGAAACCTACCGTCAAAAATCTGCGCTCGCTATAGTGATAACGAGTGTCTTCCGTACTGTAGGAACGGCTATCCTCCAGTACTTCAGGTGCGTCCGCAAAATCCAAGCCGTGTTTGCGCAGGTTCGTCTTTCGCTTGGCCTCGTCCCACGTATAGATGGTCATTTCAGTGTAATGGCTGGCTGGTGTCCGTCAAGCGCACTGAAGATGAAGTGAGCATGGATACCGCTGGGCTATCGTGCTCTCGCTGGTTGCGCTGACACTGAGCTGTATCAACCAGCCGTCATTTGCACTGGTTATGCGCCTTCGATGCCGGCGCCAGATCGACTTGGGCCTCTCTGCCGGCGCTGACGCCGACTTCGCGCGGCGCGTGGTGCGGCCCGCTTTCGACGATCTGGTAACGGCCCGGCTTCAGTCCCTCGGTGCGATAGGTGCCATCGCACTTGGCCATGATGCCGATGATTTCGCCGGTCGCCAGATTGGCGATGACGATCTGCGCGCCCGCATCGGCGCTGCCAGCGATGCTGCCGGTACTCTCCGCCGCCATGATGGATGAACTGAATGCCAGCAGCGCGGCGAACACGAATCTCTGCATGTGTGTACCTTAAATCAAATCGATATCGCAATATGCATGCCATGCGGAGTGCCTTTATCTACGGGCTTTCTGGATGTCCGCGCAGTGTTCGGCCGTCCGCGTGGACGTCCGTTCAGACCAGCACGGGGCCACCATCGTCCAGCGCCATCACGCGCCGGCCCGGCAAGCGGGTACTCATCCTTGCACCCGCTGCAGCAGGCCGGAAATCGCCTGATCCAGCGTGACCGAACCGCGGCGCGGTGCACCTTCGAATTCGATCCAGCCCTGGTTGAAGCCATCCAGCATCTGCATGCGCGGCGTCGGATTGCGCATGCCCTGTGCCGTGAACAGCGCCGACCAGCCTTCGCGCGCCACCACATGCGCATGGACATCCTTGTGCAGCAGGCGGCCGAAACTGGCGGCGATGTCGGCCGGCGAGATGCGCACCGGACCCTCCAGCTCCACCACGCGCACGCCTTGCCATTGCTGTTGCAGCAGTTCCGCCGCCACCGCCGAGATATCGGCGCAGGCCACCATCGGCACCGGTTTGTCCAGCGGCTGCAGGAAGCTGGCGATCGTGCCGGCACCGCGCGCCGACGCCACGTCCCACAGGCTGTTCTCGATGAACCAGGCCGCGCGCAGGAAGGTGATGGGCAGGTCCAGCGTACCGAGCTCGCGTTCCATGATGCCGAGTTGATTCAGCAGATTCGGCTGCGTCGCCTGCGCGCCGATGGTCGACAACACCACCACGCGGCCGGGACGCGCCGCCGCCAGCGCTTCACGCAATGCGGCGATGGCGCGGCGGGCTTCGGGGAAACCGTCGGTCGGATCGAAGGTCGGCGGCAGCAGCACGAAAACGGCTTCCGCACCGCTGAAGGCGTGGGTCAGCGCGGCGGCGTCATTCACGTCGGCCAGCGCCACTTCCGCGCCGCGCGCGGCCCAGGTCTCGCCCTTGGCGGCGTCGCGCACCACGGCGCGTACGGGCAGGCCTGCGGCCAGCAACTGTTTGCCCAATACCGCGCCGACTTGTCCAGTGATGCCGGTGATTGCATACATGATCTTCTCCTGAAAATTAAAAAACGATGGAGAGAATTTTGCTGCAAAAGCGCGCATACTCCGATAGCATGGGATGCATATCATTGATGACTCCGAGGCATGGATGGATGAACGGGTATTGAACGGCATGCGCGTGCTGCAAGCCATCATCGACAGCGGCAGCTTTGTCAGGGCAGGGGAAGCGCTGGAGATGTCGCAGTCCGGCGTCAGCCGCGCCATCGCCAGGCTGGAGGCGCGGCTGAACATCCGCCTGTTCGACCGCACCACACGCCAGGTCGCGCTGACCGACGAGGGCCGGCGCTTTTACGCGCAGGTTAATCCCTTGCTGGCGGGGCTGGAGGAGGCGGTAGCGTCGGCGGCGCAAGGCGCGGTGGTCGTGCGCGGCAAGCTGCGCGTGAATATCGATCCGCTGCTGGCCCGGCTGCTGCTCGGGCCGAAGCTGGGCAGCTTCCTGAAACAGCATCCTGAACTGGATCTGGACCTGATGGCGCGCGACCAGTTGGGTGACCTGGTGGCGGATGGTTTCGATCTGGCGATCCGGCTCGGCCAGCCGCCTGCGTCCTCGCTGATCGCGCGCAAGCTGCTCGATACCCGCGTGCTGACCGTCGCCACGCCGGGCTATCTGCGCAGGCACGGCGTGCCGAAAAAGCCGGCCGACCTGGAAAGCCCGGAGCACGTCTGCATCCACTTCCGCAATCCGTTGACCGGACGGCCGTTCGACTGGGAGTTTCATCGCGGCGGCAAGGTCACCATCGTTCACCCGCGCGGGCCGATCACACTGAATGACGGCGGCACCATGGAAAGCGTGCTGCTCTCGGGCTACGGGATGGCGCAGGTGATCGATCTGGCGGTCGAGCCGCTGCTGCGTTCCGGCGCGCTGGTGCCGGTGCTGACGGCGTGGCCGGACGAACGCTTCCCGCTGTACGCGCTGTATCCGTCGCGCCATCACCCGCCGGCCAAGACGCAGGCCTTCCTGGCATTCGTCCAGTCTCTGCTACCATGAACGATTTTGGGGAAGACAATGGCGCGTGAGGCGTATTTGTACCGGCAGGTGGCCGTACATTCGGTGCAGGACTACGACGGCAGGGTGACGATCCATCCCGTGCCCGGTCAGGCCTATGCGCCGGACCTGAACGTACAGTGCTCGCGCCGGTTGAGCGACACCAGCGTCTACCCGCTGGGCACCATTTTTCTGGTGGACGCCAAACTGACGGACCGTCTGGGCGGTCCGCAATATCTCTACGTCTGGCACGGCGACGACATCAAGGCGCTGTCGCGGCGCGAGGCTGAAGTCTTCCTCGAAGCCTACCGCCGCGTCAGGCTTTAAGCCGCTCAGTGCACGGCGTGCAGCTTCACGGCTGGTTTGCCGTCTTCTTTCGCCCGCAGGGCGACCAGCGCCGCCATGGACAGGGCCAGCACGCCGCCCAACGCCATCGCCCCCCAGACGCCGGTGTGATCGACCGCCACACCGCCCACCAGCGCGCCGCTGGCCAGCGCGATCTGCACGATGGCGACGAATACCGCGCCGCCGCTTTCCATCGCATGCGGCGCGGCCTGGAAGATCCAGGTCTGCACCGAAATCGGCATCATGCCGAAGCCCACACCCCACACCACCACCAGCGCCGTCGCCGCCCAGGCGCCGGAACCCAGCAGCGGCAGCCCGCCGATCGCCAGCCCGAGCACCAGCCCGGTGACGATCAGCGAAGTGCGCACGCTGCGCGCCACCAGCGCGCCGCCGACCATGTTGCCGAAGAAGCCGGCCGCGCCATACGCCAGCAGCAGGGTGCTGATGGTGGTGGCGGTCAGATGCGTCACCTGACTGAGGAAAGGCGTGATGTAAGTGTAGGCGGCAAACTGGCCAAGGAACACCAGCACGGTGGCCAGAATGCCCAGCCGCGCCTTCGGCACGCGCAGCAGCTCCGGCAGCTGGCGGAAGGTGATGGCCTGGTTGGGCGGCAGCTTGGGCAGCAGCCACATCTGCGTCAACAGCACCAGCAGGCCGACCGCGCCGGCCGCCTCGAACGCGGTGCGCCAGCCGAACAATTCACCAAGGAAGGCGCCGGCCGGCACGCCGGCCACGGTGCCGACCGAGACGCCGGCGAATACCACCGCCGTGGCGCGCGTGGCCGATTCCGCCGCCACCAGGCGCGTGCTCAGCGCCGGTCCGATGGCCCAGAAGCCGCCGACGCCGATGCCGAGCAGGGCGCGGCCGAGCAGCACCAGCGGGAATGAATGCGATAGCGCGACGATGGCGTTGGACAGCACCAGCGTGGCGGTCAGGCCCCAGATCACGTAGCGGCGGTCGGTCTTGCCGACGCCGACCGTGACCAGGATCGCCGCCGCGGCAGCTACCAGGCCGGGGATGGTCACCATCATGCCGGCGATACCTTCGGTGATGCCCAGTTCGGCGGCGATGGCCGGCAGCAGGCCGACCGGCAGGAATTCGGTGGTGACCAGCGCGAACGCGCCGATGGCGACCGACAGCACGGCCAGCCAGGGCGAGCCATGGCCGTGCGCTGGCGCGGATGGCGCGGCGTCAGGCGACGCGAGCCGGGTATTGGTATTGTTTTGCATGAGGAAGTCCTTAAGGTCGGTAAAAACACTTGAGTTTTTTACTGGTCGGTTCATAATCTACGTCAACGAGCACTTTGTCAATGAATTTTTAACCGATCGGTATGAAAGAACGCAAAACCGGCCGGCCGCGCACTTTCGATGCGGATACGGCCCTCGACAAGGCGATGAAGGTGTTCTGGGAAAAGGGCTACGAAGGCAGCTCGCTGCCGGAACTGACCGAGGCCATGGGCATGAACCGGCCCAGCCTGTACGCCGTGTTCGGCAACAAGGAAAACCTGTTCCGTCTGGCGCTGGAGCGCTACGGCGCCACCCATGATCCAGTGCTGGAGGAAGCGCTGCAGCAGGACAAGTCGCGCGCGGTGGTCGAGCATCTGCTGCGTGGTACCGCCAACGCCCAGACCGAGGATGAATGCCCGCACGGCTGCCTGGAAGTGAACGGCGCGCTGGCCTGCAGCGACGAAGCGCGGCCTATCCAGCACTCGCTGATCGAGCGCCGCGCGGCGGCCGAGACGCGGCTGCGCGAACGTTTCGAGCGCGCCAAGCTGGAAGGCGACCTGCCGGCCGATTTTTGCGCCACCCAGATGGCGCGTTACGTGATGACCGTTTCCAACGGCATGGCGGTGCAGGCCGCCGCCGGCGCCACCCGCCAGCAGTTGCAGCAAGTGGTGGATCAGGTGCTGCGCGGCTGGCCGGCTTAGGCGGCGGCCTGCGGCGGCGACGGATAGGCTTGCGCCGCCGGCACCTGCAATTGCACCGTCGTGCCCCGGCCAGGGGCGCTTTCCAGATGCAGCCGGGTACCCAGATTCTGCGCGCGCTCGCGCATGCCCAGCAGGCCCCAGCGTCCCGGTTTGCGCAGCCGCGGGTCCATGCCCTTGCCATTATCCGACACGCGCAGCGTGACGTCGTCGGCGCCGTAGATGATGGTGACCGAGACCGCCGTGGCCTCGGCATGCTGGAAGGCGTTGCGCAGCGCTTCCTGGCCGATCTCGCCGATTTCCTCCTGCACCGCCGGGTGCAGCTCGCGCGGCGTGCCGTGCTGCACGAGTTCGAACGTCGCGCCCGGATGCGCCAGCATCAGATAGTCGCCGAGCTGGCTGAGCTTGAGCACCGGATCGCTGCCGCGCCGCAGTTGCTGCACCTGGGCGCGGCCTTCGTCGATGGCGTAGGTGGCGCTTTTGAGGATGCGCTTGAGCCGTCCGCGCGGTTCGCTGTCTTCGGGCAGGCCGAGGATCACGCCGTTGATCTGCAGCGACAGCGCCTGCACGCTTTGCAGGAAGGTGTCGTGCAGCGTGCGCGCAATGCGCTCGCGCTCCGCCAGGCCGGCCTGCAGGCGCATGTGCACCTGGCGCGTGGTCTGGCGGGTGGCGATGCGCACGCGGTACTTGTGCAACGCGTACATCAGCGCCGCCAGCGTCAGCGCGCACAGGCTGCGGAACCACCAGGTCTGCACCGTGGATGGTTCGATCTCGATCGGCAGGGTGGCGGTGGACTCGCTGAATACCCCATCTTCGTTGACCGCGCGCACGCGGAAGGTGTACTTGCCGGGGCCGACGTTGGTGTAATACGCGGCGCGGCGGCTGCCCGCGTCCTGCCAGTCCGGATCCAGACCCTCCAGCTGATACTGGAAGCGCATACCTTCCGGCTTGCGCAGACCGGGCGCCGTGTACTGGACGCTGAAATTGCTGGTGCCGGGCGGCAGCTGCAGTCGGGCGGCGATCGGGTGCGCGCCGGCCGCGGTTTCCACCCGCAGCAGCTGCACGGTGGGACGCACGGTGTTGGGCTGGACCGCCGCCAGGTTCATGCGCACCAGGCCGCCCGTGCCGCGGAACCACAGCAACTGGTCGCTGCTCTTGATCACCGTCTGCAGCCGGTTGTCGTTGGCGGCGCGGCCGGGGTAGCCTTCGAGCGCATCGATCAGGTCGAACCGCAGCGGCCGCGCGGGTTCGCGCAGCGCCGCCTCCCAGTCCTCGCTGCGGATGTGGACTACGCCCTGGGCGCCGTTGAGCCAGCGGTCGCCGTTGGCGGTGGTGATCATGCCGGTGACGTTGCGCAGCGCTTCCACGCGCGGCGGTCCCAGCAGCTCGAAGCGCTGGCCGCGCTGCACCGCGATGCCGTATTCGCCGGCCACCACCATCGGCGAGCCGGGAAAGATGCCGGACTCGTTTCCCACCGCGCGGATATCGACGCTGGACAGCCGGCCATTGTCGTACAGATGCAGCGTGCCATCGTTATGGCCCAGCCACAGCTGCCCGGTATCGCCGGTCGCCGACGACGAAATGCGCGGCGGTAGATTGAACGCCGAGCGCGGCTTCCACTGGCCGTCCACCAGCCCCATCAGCCCGGTTTGCAGCGACATCAGCCACAACACCTTGCCATCGTCGAGTACGCCGAGGATGGTGAGGTCAGCGGGCTTGCCGTTGACGGTGGGGACGGCGATGGTGCTGCTCTCACCCTGGTAGACGCGGGTGATCTCGCGCTTGCCCACCAACAGCAGCGCACCGTTGCGGTCGTTGCCGAGCACCCGCACGTAGCGGCCGCGCACCAGCGCGGGCGGGCCGTCGGCCGGCACTTTCCACAGCAGGCCATGCTCGGAATCGGCAGCCCAGAGCTGGCCCTCGGTATCGCTGGCGATGCTGAACACGCCCGACGGACTGGGGATGTTGACCGGCACCAGCTTGTTGGCGCGGAAGCGGTCCAGGCCGCCATGGGTGGCCACCCAGATATTGCCTTCGCGGTCTTCCATCACGGCGCTGGTGGCGAGCGAGCTCAGTTGCCAGTACTGGTCGAGGCGGTCCTGGGCATGGTCGGCGATGGTGACCGGCTGGCGATCCGCGAAGGCCGAGCGCGGGATGCGGCACAGGCCGACAGGGCACTTGAGCAGCCACAGGTTGCCCTCGCGGTCGAACTGCCCATGCGAGCGTGATTCGGCCGGATTGCTGTCGGGGCGGCGCGGCAGCGGGCGGCCGGTGGGCGGCATCGGCACCGGGCGGATGGTGGTGTAGGTGGCGGCCCAGAGCTGGCCGTCCGGCGCGTGCATCAGCAGGCCCGGGATCGGCGCGCCCGGCAGCGGCTGGAACCGGTCGCGTTCGCGGTTGAGCAGGAAAATCCGCGTGCCCGAACCGACCCAGACGCGGTCGTATTGGTCGATGACCAGGTTGTGGCGTTCGTCATGCCACTCCGGTCCGCTCATCAGTGTTTCCCAGCGGCCGTTGCGGTAGCGGTGCACGCCGCTCAGGGACACGGCCCAGATCACCCCGGCGCGGTCCATGTCCATGCTGCCGGGCGACTCGATCTGGCTCCACTGGGCCGGACCAAGGTCTTCGACAGTGCCGTCGGGGTGCAGCACCGACACGCCATCGAAGTAATAGCCGATCAGCAGATCGCCGTTGGGCAGGGCGCGCAGGTTGTGGATCTGATTCCTGGCCAGCGGCAGGCGCTCGAACCTCAGGCCGTCGAAACGGTGCAAGCCGTCCTTGGTGGCTATCCACAGCCAGCCGTCGCGGGTTTGCGCCAGCACCCCGGCATCGGGCGGCACGCCGTCGCGGTCGCTCCACACCGTATGATTCAGCTCGCGCAAGGGCACCGCGGCATTCAGCGCGTCCGCCGGCGCGGCGAACAACAGACCGGACAACAGCAAGGCGATGGCGAGCAGCGGCGGCGTCATGGGCGGGCAGGCAAGTGTGGGCTAACTTGCAATTGTAAAGCAATCGCGATCTTAGTCGGTGCTGTCGTCTTCGTCGTCGCTGTCGGCGGCGCCGGCTTTGACTTCGTGGCTGCGGGCGGCGTCGGCGCTGGCTTTCAGTCTGGCGGCATTGGCCAGGAACTGGTCGACGCTGCGGTTGTCGCTGTGGCGGATTTCCGGCGGCAATAGCACGGACATGTACAGCTCGTCCGCGGCCCGGCCCGTGCTTTGCAGATTGGTCAGCAGCAGCAGGCCGGCGCCGGCCAGCAGCATGACGCTGGCGGTGATGGCAAAGCGGCGCGGGTGGTGCGGTTTGATGGTCACCAGGTGGAAGAACACCATGCCGCAGGCGATCGCCAGCGTCACCAGGTTGCCGTAGCGCGTCAGCGATTCGGCCGACCACGCATAGGCCAGCACGGCGCTGCCGCCGCGCCACAGGCCCACCACCGCCAGCGCGCTGCCGAGGATGAACAGGTGGCGTCCGAGGCGCGCATGGCTGCCGAACAGGCGGTTGGCCAGCGCCCATACGCCCGCCCACAGCAGGCCCGCCGCCAGGCTGGACGCCAGCACCAGCAGGTAGCGGATCAGGGCGAACGGTTCGACGTCGGACAGCCAGGTTTCCAGGCAGGAGAACACGGCGATCAGCACCAGGCCGATGGTGGCCGGCGTCGCGCCTTCCCAGCCGTGCATGGTGGTGTCTTCGATTTCGGCCGCGACCGGGAAGTCGGCGCCGCGCACGCGCAGCCGCGTGTGGCCGAGGCGTACCACGGTGTCGCCGTCCAGCGTGACGCTGGCCTGCCTGCGGCCCTTGTAGACGGTGCCGTTCTTGCCGCCGAGGTCGCGCAGGATGATCTGGTTGTGGCCGTCCAGTTCGACCACCGCGTGGCTGGCCGCGCTGTGGGCATCGTCGAGGATGATGTCGTTGTCGTAGCTGCGGCCGATGCGGATCGGCAGCTGCGCCACCTTATGCCGGTGCAGCACGTCGCCGTTGCGCGCCAGGATTTCGATGAAGTAGGGGGCCATCATTGCGCGCCGCCTTTCTTCTTCGGCGCCAGCGACAGCGAGTCGAGGAAGACCTTGCTCAGCCGCAGGCCATTGTCGTAGGAGACGCCGCGCGCGTCCAGCCGGCTTTGCAGGCTCATCAGGCCCTGGTCGGTGCTGGCGGTCAGCAGCGCGAAGTCGTACAGGCCGCTGAATTTGCGGTAGGCGCGCACGCACAGCACCGCGCGCAGCGGCAAGTCCCGGTTCTTGACGAAGTCTTCGGTGCAGGTCGGCCCGGTCAGGCGCGCGTCCTTGTTGCTGCCGAAGTGTTCGTTCTTGAACGAGGCGCTGGCCAGCGCGGCGAAGCGCGCCTTGTCCAGCCCGGTGCTGCGCAGGAACTGGTGGCGGATGGCGATCTGCCCCGTCTGCAGCGAGCCGCTGACGAAGATCGCCGATTCCATCGCGCAGCTGGCGTCATCGACGGTGAACGGTTTGTCGGCCTTGACGTTGGAGCGGCCCCAGCAGCGCATCTGTTCCGATTCGCGCACCGGCACCTGGTACGGCCCCATCGGCTTCAGGCTCAGCGGGCTGGCCAGCAATTGGTCGACCATGGCGCGCTGGTGCGCCAGCAACTGGCCGGCCACCACGGCGGTGAAGTCGGCCGGCGCCTTCTGCTGTTCGGCGACTTTTTTCAGCAGGTCCTGCGCATAACGCGCCGGCACCAGGAAGCTGACCAGCTCGCCATCGAGGCGCTTGGAGACATTGACCCCCGCCACCGCGCCGTCGGCCGTGACGCTCGGGCCGCCGCTCATGCCGGAGTTGATCGGGCCGGTGAACATCAGCTGGTCATAAAAGCTGCGCGTGATCACGCCGTTGTAGGCGCCTTCGGAAATCGCGAAGCCGAGGTCGAGCGGATTGCCCATCGAGTACAGGTACTGGCCCTGGCTCAGCCGCGCCAGCTGCTCGGGCATCTTGAAGAAGCCGGTGCCGCTGCGGTTGACGCGCAGCACCGCCAGGTCGTGCAGCACATCGACCGCCAGCAGTTCGACATTGCCGCGCTGGCCGCCGGTGTCCACCCATTCGCCGACGTAGGTGTCGGGATCGAGCGCGAATTGCGATACCACGTGGTAGTTGGTCAGCACCAGGTTGCTGGTGCCGATCAAAAAGCCGGAGCCGACCGAGGATTGGGTGCGGCCGCTTTTCAGCAGCGAGCGCACCTGCAGGATGTCGTTCCTGGCGGCGGCGTACAGATGCTGGGCCGCGCTCGATGGCGGCGGCAGCGGGGCGGCGTCGGCGCCCGCTTCGCCGGCGGCGGCCGGCAGTGC
>NZ_SPVG01000107.1 GCF_004614165.1 Duganella callida
CGTAGCATGCGCTACGGCTGGGCTCGTGTGCGATTGGCAGAACTGACCCCGGATTTTATTCAGCCTTGATGGCTTCGATCTGGATCGCCAGTTTCACTTCGGGCGAGAAGTTCGGCAGGCCGTAGTTGAGGCCGAAGTCGCTGCGCTTGAATTCGGCCGTGGCGTTGGCGCCGCAGACTTCGCGTTTCAGGCGCGGATGCATGATGCATTTGAATTTGTCGACCTTCAGCGCCACCGGCTTGGTCACGCCCAGCAGCGTCAGTTCGCCGTCCACCGCCACCAGTTGCTCGCCCTCGAATTTAAAGGCATTGCTCTTGTAGGTGATGGTCGGGAATTTCTCGACGTTGAACATGTCCGCGCCCTTGGCATGGCTGTTCATCTTGTCAAAGCCGAAGTCGATCGAGGCCGGGTCGATGGTGATGTCCACGCCGCCCGTTTTGGCCGCGCGGTCCATGGTCACGGTGCCGCTGGTCTTGTCGAACTTGCCGCGCCAGACCGACAGGCCCATGTGGTCGGCCTCGAAGCTCGGGTAGGTGTGCGTCGGGTCGATGTGGTAGGTGGCGGCGATCGCGGACGTGGCCGAGGCGGCCAGCAGCGTGGCGATGATCATCTGCAGTTTCATGCGGGTGGCTCCTCTATCCCTGTGGCGATTTATTGTGCGGCGACGACGTGGAACTTGATGGTCACATCATCGGCCACCATGCTGGTGTCTTTCCATTCGCCTTCGCCGATGTTGTAGGTCAGACGCTTGATCGGCAGCGCGCCTTCAAACACCTGGTTCTTGCCGTCGGCCTTGACGGTCAGCGGGAACGTCACGTCGGCGCTCTTGCCCTTGATGGTCAGCTTGCCGGTCACGTTCAGCTTGCCCGCGCCGGCGCCCTTGATCGAGGTCGAGACGAAGGTGGCTTTCGGGAACTGCGCGGCGTTGAACCATTCCTTCTTGGCGACTTCCTTGTTGTACTCGGCGTCGCCCAGGTCCATGCTGCCGGTTTCGACTTCCACGGTGGCCTTCGAGGCGTCCGGCTTGGCCGCGTCATAGTCGATGTTGGCGCTGAACTTCTTGAACTTGGCATCCACCGGCACGTTCATCTGCTTGAAGGTGGCGGTGACGGTGCTCTTGGCCGGATCGGTTTTCAGGGCGGCGGCGCTGGCGGCCAGGGCAACACCCATCAGCGATACGAGTGCGATTTTTTTCATGGTTTTCATGGTAGGGCTCCAGTGGGTGAGATTACAGCGGCAGCATGCGTTTCAGCGTGACGTCGCGGTCGATAAAGTGATGCTTGAGGGCGGCCAGGGCGTGGGCCACCACGGCGGCGGCCATCGTCATGGTCAAAACATAATGAACGGTTTTTAAAGTTGCCTTAAGTTCAGGATCGGCGGCCACCACGGCCGGCATCTGCCACAGGCCCAGGTACACCACCGGCACGCCGGCCGCGTAGGTGTAGAAGTAGCCCGAGATCGGCACCGCGAAGATCAGGAAGTACAGCAGGTAGTGCATGCCCTCGGCGACCAGGTGCTGCCAGTCGGGGATCGAGGCCAGCTTGGGCGGCGGCGTGTGGGTCAGACGCCACAGCACGCGCAGCACGGCCAGACCGAGCACGGTCACACCCATCCATTTGTGCCAGGAGAAGTACTTCAGTTTGGTCGGTGAAAAGCCCGGGATGCTGACCATGGACAGGCCCAGGAAGAAGGTGGCGATGATGAGCAAGGCAACCAGCCAGTGCAGCAGCATCGCGGTTTTGGTGTAGCGTGGCATAAAGCGGCTCCGGAGAAATAGTACGTGTTAGGACTAAATATACCAAAGAAATCCGATTTGCGCTTGCTCAGACGAAAAAAAGCCCCGGGGCGCGGGCGCCGCCGGGGCCAGTGTAAGCGAGATTGCTTTTTTACATCAGATGGCTTTAGCCAGAGCCGTGGCGATACCGATGTAGTTGGCCGGAGTCATGGCCAGCAGCTGGTCCTTGGCTTCCTGCGGAATCGCCAGGCCGGTGATGAAGTCGCGCAGCGCTTCCCGGGAGATGCCTTTGCCGCGGGTCAGTTCCTTCAGCTGTTCGTACGGGTTCTCGATGCCGTAGCGGCGCATCACGGTCTGCACCGGCTCGGCCAGCACTTCCCACGAGGCGTCGAGGTCGGCGTCCAGGCGCGCCGGATTGACTTCCAGCTTGTTCAGGCCGCGCAGGCAGCTGTCGTAGGCCAGCAGCGTGTAGCCGAGGCCGACGCCGATGTTACGCAGCACGGTGGAGTCGGTCAGGTCGCGCTGCATGCGCGAGACCGGCAGCTTCTCGGACAGGTGCTTCAGGACCGCGTTGGCCAGGCCCAGGTTGCCCTCCGAGTTTTCGAAGTCGATCGGGTTGACCTTGTGCGGCATGGTCGAGGAACCGATTTCACCGGCTTTCAGCTTCTGCTTGAAGTAGCCCAGCGAAACATAGCTCCAGATGTCGCGGTTCAGGTCCAGCAGGATGGTATTGGCGCGCGCGAAGGCGTCGAACAGTTCGGCCATGTAGTCGTGCGGTTCGATCTGGATGGTGTACGGGTTGAACACCAGGCCCAGGCGCTGCTCGATCACGTTCTTCGAGAACGCCGGCCAGTCGAACGAGGGATAGGCCGACAGGTGGGCGTTGTAGTTGCCGACCGCGCCGTTCATCTTGCCCAGGATCTCGACCTGCTCGATGCGCTTGACGGCGCGTTGCAGGCGCGCCACCACGTTGGCGATTTCCTTGCCCAGGGTGGTCGGGCTGGCGGTCTGGCCGTGCGTGCGCGACAGCATCGGCTGTTCGGCCTGCGCGTGGGCGATTTCGGTCAGCCTGGCGATCACCTTGTGCAGCGACGGCAGCATGACGTTGTCGCGCGCGGCCTTCAGCATCATGCCGTGCGAGGTGTTGTTGATGTCTTCCGAGGTGCAGGCGAAGTGGATGAATTCCGACGCGGCCACCAGTTCCGGCACATCCTTCACTTGTTCCTTCAGCCAGTATTCGACCGCCTTGACGTCGTGGTTGGTGACGGCTTCGATTTCCTTGATGCGGGCGGCGTCCGCCTCGCTGAAGCCGGCGGCCAGCTTGTCCAGCAGCGCGGTGGCGTCGGCCGGGAACGGCTTGATTTCCGCGAAGCCGGCCTGCGACAGCGCCTGCAGCCAGGCGATTTCCACTTTGACGCGGTGGTGCATGAAGCCGGCTTCGGACAGGATGGGACGCAGCAGATCGGTTTTACCGGCGTAGCGGCCGTCCAGCGGCGACAGCGCCGACAGCGTGGAGTAAGGAGTAGTGGTCATGATGAAAGAACGGAGTGATTAAAAATCGGAATGCGGACGGTGCAAGCCGTGATTTTACCATTGGCCGGCGCCGCAACCGCCGATGTTATACTGGCAGCTGGTCTCCCTCTCCAAGTGTCTATGAAACTCATCGGTTCCCTCGCCAGCCCTTATGTCCGCAAGGTTCGTGTCGTGCTGGCGGAAAAAAAGCTCGACTACCAGTTCGAATTGGAAAATGTGTGGGCCGAGGACACCACCATCAGCCAGTGGAATCCGCTCGGCAAGGTGCCCAGCCTGATCATGGAAGACGGCACGGTGATGATCGATTCGCGCGTGATGGTCGAGTATCTAGATACGCTGACGCCGGTCTGCAAGCTGCTGCCGCCGAATGGCCGCGACCGCGCCGACATCAAGTGCTGGGAAGCCCTGGCCGACGGGATGGTCGATGCGGCCGTCAGCGTGCGCCTGGAGCGCACCATGCGCCCGCCCGAGCTGCAAAGCGAGGCATGGATGGCGCGCCAGATGCGCAAGGTGGAACTGAGCATGAAGGCGCTGTCGGACAAGCTGGGCGAGCAGGCGTACTGCGCCGGCATCCACTATTCTCTGGCCGACGTGGCGGTCGGTTGCGCGCTGGGCTGGCTGGCGTTCCGCTTCCCGGAGATCGCCTGGCGCGATGATTATCCGAATCTGGCCAAGTTATACGACAAGCTGTCGGAACGCCCGTCGTTCAAGGACACGGTGCCGCAATAAAAAAACGCCCCGCGGGGCGTTTTTTTATTCGTCGTGCATCTGGCTTTGCAGGTAGTTCTGGATGCCGATCTTGCCGATCAGGTCCAGCTGGGTTTCCAGCCAGTCGATGTGCTCTTCGGTGTCTTCCAGGATCATCAGCAGCAGGTCGCGCGACACATAGTCGGCGGCCTTCTCGGCGGCGGCGATGCCTTCCTTGACGGTGATCTGTGCGCCTTTTTCCAGCTTCAGGTCGCAGTTGATCATCTCCTCGGTGTTTTCGCCGATCATGATCTTGTGCATGGCTTGCAGGTTCGGCAGGCCGTCCAGCATCAGGATGCGGTCGATCAGTTTATCGGCGTGCTTCATTTCGCCGATCGACTCTTCGTACTCTTTCTTGCCGATCTTTTCCAGGCCCCAGTGCTTGTACATGCGCGCATGCAGGAAGTACTGGTTGATCGCGGTGAGTTCGTTGGTCAGTTGTGCGTTGAGCAAGCGGATAACTTCTGGGTCGCCCTTCATGGGGATTCTTTCTGTGTGGTTGCGGATGCCGCCATTGTGCCACGGATTGCGCCGCGATGTATGCCGATTGTCTGATAATTTCGCCGAAATCGCCGCTAACTGCGCTTATTGAGAGCACTGGTGCAAATGAAAACTATTGGCATTTGCAATTGAGTGTGAAGCACCCCACTGTGAGCGCCGGCCGGCGTCGCTACCATGATCGCTCAACTACAGGAGCGAACCATGGATTCCATTAATGCCAACCAGCCGGAACCGAATCACCAGGATCTCATCGGCGAAGACGCGGTGCGCAAGATCCGCGAATTCGTCAACAGCAGCGCCAGCTGCTTTTTCTGCACCAATGACGCCAGCGGCGGTCCCGGCGACGCCCGCCCGATGACAGCGCTGGAAGTCGACGACGCCGGCAATCTGTGGTTCATCAGCGCCAGCGACAGCCTGAAGAATCAGGAGCTGGCGGCGGACCCGTCGGCCACCCTGTATTTCCAGGGCTCGGCCCATTCCGAATTCATGCATCTGGAAGGTGTCGCCACCGTGTCGCGCGACCCGGTCAAGATCAAGGAGTTGTGGAGTTTTACGATGAAGACCTGGTTCACCGGCGGCGAGGATGACCCGCGCATCACGGTGATCAAGTTCGCGCCGACTTACGGCTACTATTGGGATACGCGCCACGGCAAGGCCGTGGCCAGCGTGAAGATGCTGATCGGCGCCGTGATCGGCAAGACCCTGGACGACTCGGTCGAGGGCCGGCTGGACCTGTAATCAGCCCAGCTGGAAATTGATCGGCACCAGCGCGTAGACGGGAATGGCCTTGCCATCCTCGACATGCGGCTTGTACAGGGCGCGCAGCACGGCCTGGCGGCCGGCCTCATCGAGGTTGGCGGAGCCCGACGATTTCTGTACCGTCACCTGTTCCGCCGTGCCCTTTTCGCCGATCAGCACGCGCAGCATGACCACGCCGGTCTCGCCCATGCGGCGCGAGATGCCCGGATACACCGGCTGTGGCGCGCGGATGTACTCAACTCCGGAAACGGTTTTCGGCGCAGCCGCTGCGGCGGGCGCGGGCGGCGCCACCGAAGCGGTCGCCGGCGCGGCGTTGGTTGGCACCGGTTCCACATTGCGCGGCGACGGCGGCGGCAGGGTGATGGTCGGCTCGGTCTGCACAATGTTCACCTGCGGCATCGGCGGCACGAAGGTCGGCAACGGCTGCACCACCGGCACCGTCCTGGGCGGCGGCGGCGCCGGCTTGATCGGCTCCGGCGCGGCCACGAAACTGACCGTCACCACCTGCGGCAGGATGGCATGCGTCACCTGGCGCAGCATGCCCGAATAAATCAGATAAAACGCCACGGCGTGCCCCAGAACGATGGCCAGCATCGGAGTCAGCTTGCGGCCGCGGACTTTCCAGAAACGCTTGATTTGCCAGGCCATGCCGGCGCCATCTACGGACAGCGTTTCCGCCATCCGGTCATAGGACAGGGTGTTCATAATCAGTTGGTGAATACCGGACGTTTGATCACGGTTTCCTTGAGTTCGGCCGCGGCTTGCGCTGCCAGCTCTTCATTGAGAATGTCTTCCGCGCAGGAAAAACACTGACCGCAGCAGGTCGCCACGCCGAGGGCGTCGCGCAGCTCGTCCATCGAGGTGATGCCCAGTTCCATGGCTTGACGGATTTCGCGATCGGAGATGTTGTTGCACACACAAACAATCATTGATGCACCTTCTGGCTTGGGGTGAGGCTGAATAAGGCTGAATTAAGTCTTTCCTGACATGATTGCTTCCTACTTAATGCGAATCATTATCATTAATCGTATACTGCCCGAAATTTCAGCGGTGTGCAAGCTAAATAGAAGTCATTCGCATTACCGTTTATAATGCTACTATCGAATTTCCGGCGAGAACGCACCCGCAATCGCCGGCAAGGGCCGCAGCCTTCCTTGCCAGCGGCGGTTTAACCGGACACTTTCCATGACTGTTCTTACTCTCGATGCACTCCCGGTCGGCGCCAGCGCCACCGTGGTGCAGGTCACCCCCGGCAATGCGGCCGACGACGGCGTCAGCCTGGCGCGCCGGCTGATGGAGCTCGGCTTCGTGCCTGGCGAGAAAATCCGCCTGCTCAAGCGCGGCATGCCGGGCGGCGAACCGTTGGCGATCAAGGTCGGCAACTCCACATTTGCACTGCGCCGCTTCGAGGCCGCGCTGATCTCGATTCAAGCGGAATAAATCATGGGCGTCGTAGAAAAACAAATCTCGCAGGCCGCGACGGCCGCAGCCGTCACCGCGCGGGCGCCCATCGTGGCGCTGCTGGGCAATCCGAATTGCGGCAAGACCGCCTTGTTCAACCGCCTGACCGGCGCGCGCCAGAAGGTGGCCAATTACGCCGGCGTGACCATCGAACGCAAGGAAGGCCAGTTCAGCACCAGCGCCGGCCACCCATTCCGTGTGCTGGACCTGCCGGGCGCCTACAGTCTGTCGGCGCACACTCCGGACGAGGAAATCACGCGCGACGTGGTGGCCGGCCTGCGCAGGGGCGAGGCGGCGCCGGACGTGGTGGTGTGCGTGGTCAATGCCACCAACCTGCGCCTGAATCTGCGCCTGGTGCTGGAGATCAAGCGCCTGGGTCTGCCGATGATACTGGCGCTGAACATGGTCGACGTGGCCAAAAAGCGCGGCATCAGCATCGACGCCGACCTGCTGTCGCGCGAGCTGGGCATGCCGGTGGTGGAAACCGTGGCGGTGCAGGCCGGCGGCGAAAAGTCGCTGTTGCGCGCGCTCGACATGATGTGGCCGCTGTCCGAGACCCGGCCCAATGCGCTGGCCGCCATCGACGCCGTCAGCGTGGAAGACACGCAGCGCGAAGTGCGCCGCATCCTCGACCTGGCGGTCAGCAATCCACCGCACGCCACCGACGGCCTGACCGAGAAGATCGACAACGTGGTGCTGCATCCGGTGCTCGGCCCCGTCATCCTGGCGGTGCTGATGTTCCTGGTGTTCCAGGCCGTGTTCACCTGGGCGCAGGCGCCGATGGACTTCATCAAGGACAGCGTCGACCACTTCGGCGCGCTGGTCAAGGATGCCATGCCGGACGGTCTGCTGCGCAGCCTGCTGGTGGAGGGCATCCTGGGCGGCGCCGGCAGCGTGCTGGTGTTCCTGCCGCAGATCCTGATCCTGTTCTTCTTCATCCTGGTGCTGGAAGACTGCGGCTATCTGCCGCGCGCGGCCTTCCTGCTGGACCGGCTGATGGGCGGCGTCGGCCTGTCCGGGCGCGCCTTCATCCCGCTGCTGTCCAGCTTTGCCTGCGCGATTCCCGGCGTGATGGCTGCGCGCACCATCCAGAACCCGCGCGACCGCCTGGTCACCATCATGATCGCGCCGCTGATGACGTGCTCGGCGCGTCTGCCGGTGTATGCGCTGATCATCGCCGCCTTCATCCCCGAGCGCGAGGTGTACGGCGTCCTCAGCCTGCAGGGGCTGGTGCTGTTCGCGCTATACTTCGCCGGCATCTTCTCGGCGATGGCGGTGGCTTACTTCTTCAAGCGCGCGCTGGGCGCCAACCGCAAGCAGCCGCTGATGCTGGAACTGCCGGCCTATCACTGGCCGCACATGCAGAACCTGGGCCTGGGCCTGTGGGAGCGCGCCAAGATCTTCCTGACCCGCGTCGGCACCGTCATCCTGACGCTGATGGTGCTGTTGTGGTTCCTGAGTTCCTTCCCCGGTGCGCCGGAAGGGGCGACCCATCCGCCGATTTACTACAGCCTGGCCGGCATCCTGGGCCGCGGCCTCGAATACATCTTCGCGCCGATCGGCTTCAACTGGCAGATCTGCATCGCGCTGGTGCCGGGACTGGCGGCACGCGAGGTGGCGGTGGGCGCGCTGGGCACGGTGTACGCGCTGTCGCAGACCGGCGAGGAACTGGCGCAGTCGCTGCAGCCGATCATCGCCGCGTCGTGGGCCTTGCCGACTGCGTTGTCGCTGCTGGCCTGGTACGTGTTCGCGCCGCAGTGCATGTCGACCCTGTCGGTGGTGCGGCGCGAAACCGGCAGCACCCGTTACGCGCTGCTGATGGCCGGCTACATGTTCGCGCTGGCCTACCTGGCATCGTTCCTGACTTTCCGTATTTCCTCGGCGCTGATCGGAGGCTGATTATGTGGCAAGAGATTATTGTGGCGGTGATCGTGGCGGCGGCGCTGCTGCACTTCAGTACCAAGTACCTGCCGGTGGCGCTGCGCCGCCGCATCGTCTACACGCTGGGCAAGCGCGGCTTCGACGAAGTCAGGCTGGCGCGTCTCTTCAAGACCCATGGCGGCGGCGGTTGCGGCGACGGTGGCGGCTGTTCCAGCTGCGGCTCGTGCGACACCACGCCCGCGCCGAAATCCTCCCCCACCAGCCAACGCGTCATCAAGCTGCACGTGCAGCGCTGAACCCGTACCTGCGGCTGCGCAAGACCGCTTGTCGCGATCCATTTAAATCTTTTTCGCAGACGATTGGTTTATCCATTTCTGCGGATAAGATGAAAAGTGAAGATCACATCCGATCCCAAAAAAGACAAACTCAACCAGCGCAAGCATGGCATTTCATTGTCTGCTGCGTCTGGATTCGATTGGGCTAACGCGTACGTGCCGGATGTCCTGCTTCAACCGCAGTACGGATCGAAAGACTCCGCCTGAGCCATCGGCCAGTACTGGCCGAACACCGGCGGCAGGCGCGACAGCTGGCTCGGATCGAGCAGCTGGCCCGGTTCTAGATACGGCAGCAGCGCCGATGCCAGCTTGACCTGGTTGGCCGAGATGCGGCGCACCAGGTGGCGCGGACGCAGCTGCGACGGGTGCGTCATCCCGGCGGCGGCGATCAGCTGGGCCAGCGCCTTCATGGTGTTTTCATGGAAGTGCGCCACGCGCTGCATCTTGTCCGGCACCACCAGCGCGCGCTGGCGCCCCGGGTCTTGCGTGGCGACGCCGGTCGGGCAGCGGTCGGTGTGGCAGCTCTGCGACTGGATGCAGCCCAGCGCGAACATGAAGCCGCGCGCGGAGTTGCACCAGTCGGCGCCCAGCGCCAGGGTGCGCGCGATGTCGAAGGCGGTGATGATCTTGCCCGAGGCGCCGATCTTGATCTTGTCGCGCAGGTTGGCGCCGACCAGGGTGTTATGTACCAGCAGCAGCGCTTCCTGCAGCGGTGTGCCGATGTGGTCGGTGAATTCCACCGGCGCCGCGCCGGTGCCGCCTTCGCCGCCATCGACCACGATGAAGTCCGGCACGATCCCGGTCGACAGCATGGCCTTGACGATGCCGAAGAATTCCCAGGGGTGGCCGATCGCCAGCTTGAAGCCGGTCGGCTTGCCGCCCGACAGGGTACGCAGGCGGTCGATAAACTCCAGCATTTCAATCGGCGTGGTGAACGCCGAGTGGCGCGACGGCGAGACGCAGTCGATGCCCATCGCCACGCCGCGCGTCTCGGCGATTTCCAGCGTGATCTTGGCCGCCGGTAGCACGCCGCCGTGGCCGGGCTTGGCGCCCTGCGACATCTTCAGTTCGATCATCTTGACCTGCGGCGCGCTGGCGTTGGCAACGAAGCGCTCTTCCGAGAAGGTGCCGTCGGCATTGCGGCAGCCGAAGTAGCCCGAGCCGATTTCCCACACCAGGTCGCCGCCATGCTGGCGGTGGTAAGGGCTGATGCTGCCCTCGCCGGTGTCGTGCATGAAGCCGCCCATCTTCGCGCCGCCGTTGAGCGCCAGGATGGCGTTGGCCGACAGGGCGCCGAAGCTCATGGCCGAGATGTTGAACACGCTGGCCGAATACGGCTGTGCGCGCGGGCAATCGGGATGATTGCCGATCTCGATGCGGAAGTCGTGGTGCTGTTCGGGCGCCGGCGCGATCGAGTGGTTGATCCATTCGTAACCGTCGGCGTAGACGTCGAGTTGGGTGCCGAACGGGCGCTTGTCGGTGTCGAGCTTGGCGCGCTGGTAGACGATGCTGCGCTGGTTGCGCGAGAACGGCGTCGCCACCATGTCGTCTTCCAGGAAGTATTGGCGGATTTCGGGGCGGATCGATTCGAAGAAGAAGCGGAAGTGCGCCAGGATCGGGTAGTTGCGGCGCAGCGCGCGCTTGGTCTGCAGCAGGTCGGAAATGCCGACGATGGTGAGCGCGGCGGCAACGGCCGGGATCTCCCACGGTGCATGCAGGGCCAGCGAGACCAGCAGGGTGACGATGGCGGCGGTGAAAGCAAGGTAACGCGGTGAAAGCAAATTCATGAATACTCCGGCGGCGGCTTTAAGCCTGCGAGTGTACTGCCGTTTCCGGATGGAATCCATATCCTGTCGAGGTAGGCGCGTGCGGTCGCCGATGATGCTAAGCTAGCGCTTCGCGGCGCACGGCCGTTCTTTTTTCGGGATAGTCCAAACATGATCGTCGTACATCACTTGAATAATTCGCGCTCGCAGCGGGTGCTGTGGCTGCTGGAGGAACTGGGCCTGGAATACGAGATCGTGCGTTACCAGCGCGACCGCAAGACCATGCTGGCGCCGCCGGAGCTGAAGGCCATCCATCCGCTGGGCAAGTCACCGGTGATCACCGACGGCGGCGTGGTGGTGGCCGAATCGGGCGCGATCGTGGAATACCTGATCGAGACCTATGGCAACGGCCGGCTGATTCCACCGGCCGGCACCGAGGAGCGCCGCCGCTGGACCTATTTCCTGCATTACGCCGAAGGGTCGGCCATGGCGCCGCTGCTGATGAAGCTGGTGTTCGACCGCATCGAGACCGGGCCGGCGCCGTTCTTCGTCAAGCCGATCGCCAAGGGCATCGCCCAGCGCGTCAAAGGCAGTTACCTGATGCCGCAGATCGACATGCATCTCGACTACCTGGAAGCGGAGCTGAGCAAGACGCCATGGTTCGCCGGCACCGAGTTCACCGCCGCCGACATCCAGATGAGCTTTCCGCTGGAAGCCGCCGCGGCCCGTGCCGGCCTGGACGACCGCCGGCCGAATCTGATGGCCTTCCTGCAACGCATCCACGCCCGCCCGGCCTTCCAGCGCGCCCTCGAATGCGGCGGCCCTTACGAACTGCTGAAATAGGTCACCAGATGGTTTGCACGTGGGGATAAGCGCGGATTCGTGTGTCTACCGTCACAATCGGTATATTCTTCATCATGGCGGTGGCTACGATGATTCTGTCTGCGGGATCATCGTGCAGCCCGGCAGGCAAGTAGACTGATCTGACCGCGATCGCATGATCGACAGGTATGAAACAGATTCGGTTCAGTGCTTCAATCGCTGCAAGCCAAGTGTTTATTTCATTAGAAATGCTGAGTTTGCCGCGCGACACCAATAGGGCAATCTGCCAGCAGGAAAAAGCGGAAATCCCGATTCGGCCGGACTGTCTCTCCGTGGCTATGGCCTGTCTGGCGGTGTTCGACAGGCGGGGGCTGAACTCGACCCACCACACAAGGGCATGAGTATCGAGCAGTATCATTTGAATGGGTCTTCAACGGGAGATACGATGTCGCCGGACCAGATGACGCTGCCACGTAACTTTTCGTCCGGGCCGCTCCTATAAGGCCGGACGTCGAGAATGGGTTTGCCGTTTTCGGTAATAAGGAAAATCTGTTGCGAGGCAGCGATTTCGCGGATTGCTGCCAGTGGATTGGCAAGGAACTCGTCCAGTGAAATGGTAGGCCACATGATGTCCTCCATGGATAAAACGTCGTTGAATATTACGCTTCGTGCCGCCGCTTGCAACCGATGTCCACCATGCCTTTGCGTTTGCTCATGCAGTTTTCACTGTCCCGTCGGTTAGAATGGCGGCTTGTACAAGCCCCGCCGAAGTTCACCATGGGTAGACTCCTTGCCATTGACGGCCTCAATATCGTGCGCCGTGTCTACGAAGCCAGCCCCGAGCCCGATAGTCCCGAAAAGGCCGACATCGCCCTGCGCCATGCGCTGTCCTCGCTGCGCAACCTGATCAACGACCACCAGCCCACGCATCTGATCGCCGCCTTCGACTACGGCGGCCGCACCTGGCGCCACGACCTCTACGCCGGCTACCGCGAAGGCCGCGCGCCCATGCCATCGGTATTGCGCGAGGCGCTGACGCCGTTCTACGACAGGCTGCGCGACATCGGCGTCCAGGTGGTGTCGCTGCCCGAGGTGGAAGCCGACGATGTGATCGGCACCGTGGTGCTGCGCTGGCTGACCGAGGGCCGCGGCGAGGCCACGGTCGCCTCCACCGACAAGGACCTGCACTGCCTGATCGCGCACGGCGCGCGCGTATGGGACCACTTCAAGGGCGAGTGGCACGACCACGCCTGGGTCGAAAAGAAATGGGGCGTGCCGCCCGACCAACTGCCCGACCTGCTGGCGCTGATGGGCGACGCCACCGATTCCATCCCCGGCGTGTCCAAGGTCGGCGCCAAGACCGCGGCGAAATTGTTGCGTACATACGGCACTCTGGACGCCATCATGGCCGGCGCCGGCATTCTGAAAGACACGCTGGGTGAAACACTACGAAAAGAGCGCGAAATGCTGTATCTTTCTCGACAATTGGTGCAATTGAAAACAGATGTGCGTCTCGGAGTCAGCTGGAACATGCTGCTGTGGCCGCACTGATAACAAGGTTTGCAAGATGTTAAAAGCGGTAATCATCGACTCCAGCGCGGTCGCCCGCGGCCTGCTCAACACGGTGCTGCTGGACGGCGGCTACGATGTGGTCGGCCAGGCCCACACCTGCGCCGCCGGCGTGACGCTGCTGATCAAGCACAATCCGCACATCGTGTGCATCGCCAAGGAGCAGGTGGAAAACGATACGGCCGTGGTCAGCGAGATCCGCACCAGGTGGCCCAAGTGCCTGATCTTCATGGTCTCCAGCGAGCTCGATGCCGCCACCATCCAGTCGGCGCACGCCATGGGCGTCAGCGGTTTCATCGTCAAGCCGTTCAAGGCCGACACCGTGCTGAATACCATCCGTAACGTGGTGATCGCCATGGTCAAGCGCCAGCGTGCGGCGATGGCCAAGGCGCAGGAGGCGGCTGCCACCGAGGCGCCGCCGGCGGAAGGCGGCGAACCGGCCGCCGGTTAAGCCGATTAAGCCGGTTAAGTCTTATGCCGCCGGCACGGCGCTGTCGATGATGCCGCCGCCCAGGCAGACGTCGCCGTCGTACAGTACGGCCGACTGACCCGGCGTCACCGCCCACTGGGCATCCATGAATTTGAGCGCGAAGTCGGACATGCCTTCCGGCGCCACTTCGCACGCCACGTCGGCCTGACGGTAGCGGGTCTTGGCCGACAGTGCGCGCGCCTGCGGCGCCTCGCCGGCGATCCAGCTGGCCTGGTCGGCGCGCAGGGTCGAGGACAGCAGCCATGGATGGTCATGGCCCTGCACGATGTACAGGGTGTTCTCGGCCACGTCCTTTTTGGCGACATACCAAGCGTCGTTACTGCCGTCGGCGTTCTTGTACGCCTTCAGGCCGCCGACGCCGATGCCCTTGCGCTGGCCCAGCGTGTAGAACGACAGGCCCACGTGTTCGCCCACCACCTTGCCGTCCGGGGTCTTCATCGGGCCCGGTTTGTACGACAGGTAGCGGTTCAGGAACTCGCGGAACGGGCGCTCGCCGATGAAGCAGATGCCGGTCGAATCCTTCTTGGCGGCGTTGGGCAGCTTGAGTTTTTCGGCGATCTTGCGCACCTCCGTTTTAGGGATTTCGCCGAGCGGGAACAGGGTCCTGGACAACTGCGCCTGATTCAGACGGTGCAGGAAATAGCTCTGGTCCTTGGTGTGATCGACCGCCTTCAGCAACTCGAACTTGGCGCCGTTCTGGCGTACGCGCGCGTAGTGGCCGGTGGCGATGTAGTCGGCGCCCAGCGTCATCGCGTGATCGAGGAAAGCCTTGAACTTGATCTCGGCGTTGCACAGCACATCCGGGTTGGGCGTGCGGCCGGCCTGGTATTCGCGCAGGAAGTCGGCGAACACGCGGTCCTTGTATTCGCTGGCGAAGTTCACCGCCTCGATATCCACGCCCACCACGTCGGCCACGGAGGCCGCGTCGATCCAGTCGACGCGGGTGGAGCAGTACTCGGAGTCGTCATCGTCTTCCCAGTTCTTCATGAACAGGCCGATCACCTCGTAACCCTGTTCCTTCAGCAGCCAGGCGGAAACCGAGGAATCCACCCCGCCGGACATACCGATAACGACTCTTTTCTTGCTCATTGCTTATCCATTCGCAGTGCTAACCGCTTCCTTGAACACGGAAGCGTGTGTTTGTAACAGGTCCAGCGGCGCGCGGCGGCCCGCCAGGTATTCGTCCACGCATTGCAGCACGGTGGGGCTGCGGTGACGCTCGGCGCAGGCGGCCAATTCGTCGCGCGTCAGCCACATGGTGCGCAAAATTCCTTCGTCCAGCGGACGGTCATGCTGCTGGCCCGGATAGCCGCAGAAGGTAAAGCGCAGGTACGTCACTTCCTCGCCGGTGCGGTTGGAGGTGTAGCGCGACATGTACATGCCCACCAGCGCGGTGGGGGTGAAGTCGTAAGCGGTTTCCTCCAGTGTCTCGCGGATCACGGCTTGTTCCAGCGATTCATGCGGGTCCAGATGACCGGCAGGCTGGTTGATGCGGATGCCATCGCTGGTTTCTTCTTCGATCAGCAAAAACTTGCCATCTTTTTCGACGATGGCGGCAACAGTAACAGAGGGTTTCCAGATACGCGGCATGAGGTCCATCCTTGAAAGAGCCGATATTTTAGCCTGTTCCGGCCTTTTGGTTTGGCGCGGCGCAGAGTTGAAAGCGAATTAATGACAAATAGTAATACTTGAAGTGATGAAAGCGATACTTATTGACAAATAATTATTGCGTATCATCATCCCAACGTAGGGATTGCAGCGTCCTTAAACCATGATAGATTGTAGTCAGTTTATCAACCAATATGGAGGCGTCATGAGAATAAGCATACCGGCTGAGACCCGGCCGGGCGAAACCCGGGTGGCAGCCACGCCGGAGACCGTGAAAAAGCTGGCGGCGAAGCACCAGGTGCTGGTGCAGGCGGGTGCGGGACTGGCCGCCTCCATCACCGACGCGGCTTACGCGGCGGCCGGCGCGCAGATCGTCGCCGCCGGCGAGGTGTGGTCGGCCGAGGTGATCCTCAAGGTGCGCGCGCCCAACGCCGAGGAGCGCGCGCAGATCCAGCCGGGCACGGTGCTGATCGGTATGCTGAATCCCTTCGATGCGGACAACAATGCGGCCATGGCGTCGGCCGGGCTGCAGGCGTTCGCGCTGGAGGCGGTGCCGCGCATCACGCGCGCGCAGTCGATGGACGTGCTGTCGTCGCAGGCCAACATCGCCGGCTACAAGGCGGTGATGATGGCGGCGAACACCTACCAGCGCTTCATGCCGATGCTGATGACGGCGGCCGGCACGGTCAAGGCGGCGCGGGTGCTGATCATGGGCGTGGGCGTGGCCGGCCTGCAGGCGATTGCCACCGCCAAGCGCCTGGGCGCGGTGATCGAGGCATCCGACGTGCGCCCGCCCGTGAAGGAGCAGGTGGAGTCGCTGGGCGCCAAGTTCATCGACGTGCCGTATCTGACCGATGAGGAAAAAGAGATCGCGCAGGGCACCGGCGGCTATGCGCGCCCCATGCCGGCCGACTGGATGCGCCGCCAGGCGGAACTGGTGCACGAACGCGCCAGGCTGGCCGACGTGATCATCACCACCGCGCTGATACCGGGCCGTCCGGCGCCGGTGCTGATTTCCGAGGACACGGTGAAGGCCATGAAACCGGGCTCGGTGATCGTCGACCTGGCGGTGTCGCAGGGCGGCAACTGCCCGCTGTCGGAACTGGGCAAGACGGTGGTCAAACATGGTGTGCACATCATCGGCGAGCCGGATCTGGCGACGCTGGTGGCGGCCGACGCCTCCGCGCTGTACGCGCGCAATGTGCTGGATTTCCTCAAGCTGATCATCGACAAGGAAGACAAGTTGGCGATCGACCGCGAGGACGAAATCATCAAGGCCACGCTGCTGTGCAGCGACGGCGAACTGCTGCGCAAATAACCGGGGAGACGTCATGGAAGTCAGCCACACCATCATCAATCTGATTATCTTTGTCCTGGCGATCTACGTGGGCTACCACGTGGTCTGGACCGTGACGCCGGCGCTGCATACGCCGCTGATGGCGGTCACCAATGCGGTATCGGCCATCATCATCGTCGGCGCCATGCTGGCCGCCTCGCTGACCGATGGCCTGATCGGGCAGGTGGCCGGCACCGTCGCGGTGGCGCTGGCCGCCGTCAACGTGTTCGGCGGATTTTTGGTCACACAGCGCATGCTGGAGATGTTCAAGAAGAAGGAACCGAAAGCCAAGCAGGGAGATAAAGAATGAACTTCATCTCCATGAATCTGGTGACGATGCTGTATCTGATTGCATCGGTATGCTTCATCCAGGCGCTGAAAGGATTGTCCTCGCCGGCGACGGCGCGCCAGGGCAACGCCTTCGGCATGACCGGCATGGCGATCGCGTTCGTGACGACGATAGCGCTGATCCTCAAGCTCAAGGCCGAAGCGGCGGCGGCCGCGGGCGCGAGTGGCGGCATGGGACTGGGCCTGGTGGTGCTGGGCGTGGTGGTCGGCGGCGGCATCGGCGCGGTGCTGGCCAAGAAGGTCGAGATGACCAAGATGCCGGAACTGGTGGCGGCGATGCACTCGCTGATCGGCCTGGCCGCGGTGTGCATCGCGGTGGCGGCGGTGTCGGAGCCGCACGCGTTCGGCATCGCGGCGGTGGGCGAGGCGCTGCCGACCGGGAACCGCATCGAACTGTTCATCGGCACCTTCGTCGGCGCGATCACCTTCTCCGGTTCGGTGATCGCCTTCGGCAAATTGTCGGGCAAATACAAATTCCGTTTGTTCCAGGGCGCGCCGGTGAACTTCGCCGGCCAGCATCTGCTGAACCTGATCCTGGCCATCGTCATGATCGCGCTGGGCCTGGCCTTCGTGGTGGCCGACGGTAATCAGCCGGCGTGGCTGCCGTTCCTGATCATGACCGCGATCGCCTTCGTGCTCGGTGTGCTGATCATCATCCCGATCGGCGGCGCCGACATGCCGGTGGTGGTGTCGATGCTGAACTCGTACTCGGGCTGGGCGGCGGCGGGCATCGGCTTCTCGCTGAACAACGCGATGCTGATCATCGCCGGCTCGCTGGTGGGCTCCTCGGGCGCGATCCTGTCGTACATCATGTGCAAGGCGATGAACCGTTCCTTCTTCAACGTGATCCTGGGCGGTTTTGGCGGCGCGCCGGCGGAGGCGGGCGGCGGCAAGCAGGAGCAGCGACCGGTCAAATCCGGCTCGGCCGACGATGCGGCGTTCATCATGGCCAACGCGGAAAGCGTGATCATCGTGCCGGGTTACGGCCTGGCGGTGGCGCGCGCCCAGCACGCGCTGAAGGAACTGGTCGAGAAGCTGACCCACGCCGGCGTCAACGTGCGCTACGCCATCCACCCGGTGGCGGGCCGCATGCCGGGCCACATGAACGTGCTGCTGGCGGAAGCCGAAGTGCCGTACGACCAGGTGTTCGAGATGGAAGACATCAACAGCGAATTCGGCCAGGCCGACGTCGCCCTGATCCTGGGCGCCAACGACGTGGTCAACCCGGCGGCGAAAGACCCCAAATCGCCGATCGCCGGCATGCCGATCCTGGAGGCGTACAAAGCCAAGAGCATTATCGTCAACAAGCGCTCGATGGCCTCCGGCTACGCCGGGCTGGACAACGAGTTGTTCTACCAGCCCAACACCATGATGGTATTCGGCGATGCCAAGAAAGTGATCGAGGACATGGTCAAGGCCGTCGAATAAAATCCGGGGTCAGTTCTGCCAATCGCACACGAGCCCAGCCGTAGCGTCCGCTACGGCTGGGCTCGTGTGCGATTGGCAGAACTGACCCCGGATTTAGCGGCGGCCGTACATCATCAGGTCGGCCAGCAGTTCGCGCGCGGGACCGATCATGTCGATCGCGGCCAGCGAGAGGCCCAGCAGGGACTGGGCCGGCGAGTCGTTGGCGAAGATGCGGGCCATGGTGTCGGTCACGCGCACGGTGGTGCCGCGATCCTGGCGGCGCTGTTCGGTGTAGACCGCCAAGGTGGTCGGCGTGGCGGCCTGCGCCAGCAGACGCGCCAGTACGGTGACGTCGCGCAGGCCGAGGTTCAGGCCCTGGCCCGCCACCGGGTGCAGGGTCTGCGCGGCGTTGCCGATGGCGACGATGCGCCCGGTGTTGTGGGCGTCGGCGTTCAGTCCTAACGGGAAGGCGAGGCGCGGTGTGGCGTGGGAGAAGCGGCCGACACGGTCGCCGAAGGCCTGGCCCAGCGCGTTCAGGAAGTCGGCGTCGCTCAGGCCTTGCAGGTGCGCGGCCGTTTCAGGGCGCACGCACCAGACCAGCGAATATTCCTCGCCCTGCGGCAGCAGCGCCAGCGGGCCTTGTTCCGTAAAGCGTTCGTAGGCGCGCTGCGGTTGCGGCGTGCTGCTGCGCACTTGCGCGATGATGGCGGTCTGCTGGTAGTCGCGGTGGATGGCGCGGCTTTGCTGTTCGTTGAACAGGCCTCCCTCCGCCTGCACCACGATGGCCGCGCGCAGCACTTGCGGCACGTCGGCGGCGATGGTCAGTGACACGCCGTCGTGGTCCTCCCCCAGCGCCGCCACGCGCGCCGGCCGCAGGGCGGCGATGCCCAGCGCGGTGCAGACCTCGCCCAGCGCTTTCACCAGGTCGCCGTAGCGGACCACGTAGCCCAGCGCGGGCAGTTGGTAGTCGTTGCGGTCGATCAGGCTGCGGCCGAACTGGCCGCGGCGCGAGACATGTATCTGTTCGATCGCGGTCGCCACGGCCGGCCACGCGCCGATGTCCTCCAGTATCTGCCGGCTGCCCCACGACAGCGCCAGCGAGCGCGGGTCCTGGCAGGACTGGTCCAGCGTCCTGGCGTCGATCAGGGCGATGCGGCCGGCGGCCATGCCGCGCTTGACCAGCAGCGCCGCCAGGGCCATGCCGGCCGGCCCGGCGCCGCAGATGGCGACGTCGTATGCCGCTGCGGTGGATGTGGCGTGCGAGGTGGTGTCGTTCATGGTTGCTGCATCAATTCTTCAATCTCGGCCACACTCTTGGGCGCGTCGGCGCTGAGGATGGTGTGGCCCTCGGCAGTGATCAATACATCGTCTTCGATGCGGATGCCGATGTTCCAGTATTCTTCCGGCACGCCGTCGGCCGGACGCACGTAGATGCCCGGTTCCACCGTCACCACCATGCCCGGTTCCAGCAGGCGCGATGGTTTGTCGGTCTGCGTCACGTCGCGGTACTGGCCGACGTCGTGCACGTCCATGCCCAGCCAGTGACCGGTGCCGTGCATGTAGAACTGCGTGTAGCGCTTTTCCGCGATGATCTCATCCAGGCTGCCTTGCAGCAGCCCCAGCTCCAGCATGCCTTGCGCCAGCACGCGCACCGCCGCCTCGTGCGCGCCGGCGTACGGCAGGCCGGGCTGCATGGCTTGCAGCGCGGCGGCTTGCGCGGCCAGCACCAGTTCGTACAAGCGCTTTTGCGGCGCGCTGAAACGGCCGTTGACCGGGAAGGTGCGGGTGATGTCGGAGGCGTAGCCATCGAGTTCGCAGCCGGCGTCGATCAGCACCAGGTCGCCGTCGCGGGTTTGCGCGTTGTTGGCGCTGTAGTGCAGCGTGCAGGCGTTGGCGCCCGCCGCGACGATGGAGTTGTAGGCAGGCGCCTGCGCGCCATTGCGGCGGAATTCGTACAGCAGTTCCGCTTCCAGTTCGTATTCGTGCATGCCGGGACGGGCGGCGCGCATGGCGCGGATGTGGGCCTGTGCCGAGATCTGCGCCGCGCGCAGCATGGTGGCCTGTTCGCCTTCGTCCTTGCGCAGGCGCATTTCGTCCAGCAGCGGCAGCAGGTCGATCGTGCCGGCGGGAGCGGTGACGCCGCTGCGCGCCTTGGCGCGCACGGCGGACAGCCAGCCGGCGACCCGCGCATCAAGCGTGCTGCCCGCCGAATCATGGCCGCAGCCGGCGGCACGCGCCAGCGGATAGTACAGCGCCGGCACATCGCACAGCAGCTTGCTCATTTGCTCGTCCAGCGCTTCGATGGCGTACGCTTCGTCGAAACCGAATTCGGCGCGTGCGGCTTGCGGGCCGTGACGGTAGCCTTCCCAGATTTCGCGGTCGATGTTTTTCTGCCGGCAGAACAGGATGGAACGCGCCGGCGCATCGCCGTGCGCGGCCACCAGCACGACCGCCGCTTCCGGCTCGGTGAAGCCGGTCAGGTAGTAGAAATGGCTGTCGTGGCGGTACAGGTATTCGCTGTCGGCGTTGCGCCGGACTTCGGGCGCGGTGGTCAGCACGGCCACCGCGCCTGGCGGCATCTGCGCCATCAGGGCGGCGCGACGCGCGGCAAACCGCGCCGGCGTCACTGCAAACCTTTCGTCAGCGGCGCCCTGGACGCCAGCGGCGCGTTCAGCACGTCGAGCTGCGTGACGGTGCCGACGTTGTGCCATTCGCCTTCATACACTTCTCCGCCCACCTGCTTGCGGTCGATGTACTCGCGCAGCAGCGGGCCAAGCTTGGCGTAGTCGCCAGCCTGGATGCGGTCGAACATCTCCATGCGGTACACACCGATATTCCCGAAGGTCCACTTCGGCGAGCCTTCGTTGGTCAGCGTGTACATGGTCATGCCGAAGTCACCCTGCGCGTGCCAGTCCGGATTGGGCACCATGTACAGCCAGCAGATGTCGCGCTTGTCCGCCGGGTAGGGATTGCCCCACATGTCCTTGTCGTGCAGGACGTCCTTGACCTGTTCGAAATCGAAGTAGGGGATGTAGATATCGCCCGACACCGCCACGAACGGTTCCTCGCCCAGCAGGTGGCGCGCCTTGGCGATGCCGCCGGCCGTCTCCAGCGCCTGTTCCTCGCGCGAGTACATCAGCTGCGCGCCGAACTGGCTGCCGTCGCCGAGCGCGGCCTCGATCTGCTCGCCCAGGTGGGCGGTGTTGATGACGATCTCGGTGATGCCGGCCTTGACCAGGTTGAGGATGTGCCAGACGATCAGCGGTCGGCCGCGCACCTTGAGCAGCGGCTTGGGCGTGCTGTCGGTCAGCGGACGCATACGCTCGCCGCGTCCGGCGGCGAAGATCATGGCTTTCATGCGGCCGGCCTCAGAAGGTGTAGCCGACTTGCGGCTGACGGTCTTCCAGCAGATCCAGCAGGCGCAGCAGCGGCTTCAGATCCTTGTAGCGGCTGGCGGTCTTGCGCACGTATTCCATCACGGTCGGCAGGTCGTCCAGGTATTGCGCCTTGCCGTCGCGGTAGTTGAGGCGGCAGAACAGGCCGAGGATCTTCAGGTGGCGCTGCAGGGCCGCGTATTCGAAGTCCTTGTAGAAGGCGTCGATGTCCGCGCTGACCGGCAGGCCCAGCGACTTGGCGTGCTGCCAGTAGCGGATCACCCAGTCCAGCACCAGTTCCTCGTCCCACTGCACGTAGGCGTCGCGCAGCAGCGAGGCCAGGTCGTAGGTCATGGGGCCGTACAGCGCGTCCTGGAAGTCCAGCACGCCCGGATTGCCGGCATCGACCACCATCAGGTTGCGCGAATGGAAATCGCGGTGCACATACACCTGCGCCTGCGCGGTGACGTTGGCCAGGATGGCGTCGAACACGCCCTGCAGTTCGGCCGTCTGTTTCTCGGTCAGGGTGGCGTTCAGGTGCTTGCCGATGTACCACTCGGGGAACAGGTTCATTTCGCGCAGCAGGAAGGCGCGGTCGTATTCGGGCAGCACGCCCGGCTGGCTGGTCAGCTGGAACTTCACCAGCGCTTCCAGCGCCTCGGCGTACATGGTGGCGGCGTTGTCGTGGTCCAGCGCCGACAGATAGGTGGTGTTGCCCAGGTCCGACATCAGCATGAAGCCGGCTTCGTAATCGGTGGCGACGATGCGCGGCACGGTGACGCCGGCGTGCGTGAGCATTTCGTCAACCTTGACAAAGCCCAGCACGTTTTCGCGCTCGGGGGGCGCGTCCATCACGATCAGGGTCTGGCCCAGTGCGGATTGCTGTTCAGGCAATACGTCGACGCGGAAATAGCGGCGGAAACTGGCGTCGGCCGAGGCCGGACGCGCGCTGGCCGCATCGACCACATTCAGCTTGCCCAGCCAGGCCTGCAGCAGTTCGAAGCGGGGATCGGAGGTTAAATTCTGTAATAAAGACATTGAAGCGTGCCGAGGAAACCGGCGTCAGGTGAAGATTCCCATATAATAAGGGATTCAAATTAAAAAATCGCCTGTCACGGTGTTTCGTCCCTTCTTTTCATGAGTCGCATGCGCTGGCTACTGGCCCCTAAAATCAAACCGCGGCGCCTGGCGTATGCCTTGTCCGCTATCGTCACCGTGTCGGCGCTGCCGGCGTACGCCCAGACCTCGCCGCGCGCGCCGCGCCCGCCGCGGGTGGAGGACAAGGACGCCGTCACCGTGGTCAAGGCCGAGGACATCAGCGGCCGCCCCGAGCGCGAGATCAACCTCGAACGCGATGCGGAAATCGTCAAGGACAAGACCAAGGTCAAGGCCGACAGCGCCTGCTTCCGCCAGGTCGAGAACGAGGTGGAAGCGCACGGCAATGTGAAGATCTGGCGCTTCGGCGACTATTTCACCGGCGATGACGTGCAGTTGAACATGGACACCGGCAAGGGCTACATGCTCAACCCGACCTACAAGCTGGAAGCCAACGGCGGCCAGGGCAAGGCCGAGCGCCTGAACTTCATCAACGAGGACGAAGCCCAGGTCATCAACGGCACCTACAGCACCTGCCAGGGCGCCAATCCGGACTGGTATCTGAGTTCCGATACCATGAACCTCGATTCCGGCCGCGACGTCGGCACCGCCGGCAAGACGCTGATTTACTTCAAGGATGTGCCCATCCTCGGCACACCGGCGCTGTCGTTCTCGCTGTCGGGCGCGCGCCGCTCGGGCTGGCTGTCGCCGACGCCGGGCTTCGGCTCCAAGAACGGCGCCGAGCTGGTGGTGCCGTACTACTTCAACATCGCGCCCAACCGCGACCTGACCGTGTACCCGAAAATCATCGGCAACCGCGGCATCCAGCTCGGCGCGCTGGGACGCTACCTGGGCGAGACCGACGGCGGCCTGTACCAGGGCGAGACCTACATCGAGTTCATGCCGCACGACTCGGAGTACGCCAAGGCCAACCCGGACCAGAAAAGCGACCGCTGGCTGATCCGTTCCTCGCACACCCAGGACATCACCAAGGACTGGGCCTTCAGCTGGAACTTCCGCGCGGCGTCGGACGACAACTATCCGAACGACTTTTCGAAGACCGTGTCCGGTTCGACCGAGCGCCAGCTGCTGCGCGAGCTGCGCACCGACTACCACGGCGATTTCTGGAACCTGACCGCGCGCGTGCAGAAGTACCAGGTGCTGCAGGATCCGGAATCGGTGGTCGACCCGTCGCTGTTCGTGTCGCGCCCGTATGACCGGCTGCCGGCGATCAACTTCAACGCCGCGCAGTACGACGTCGCCGGCGGCTTCGACTGGGCCTTCGACGCCGAGCTGACGCGCTTCTATCATCCGACCCTGATCAACGGCACGCGCCTGGTGGCGATCCCGCAGATCAGCTATCCGATCATCGGCTCGAGCTACTTCATCACGCCGAAGGTGATGGTGAATCTGGCCAGCTACCAGCTGGACGCCTACAACGGCCAGAAGGCCGATAATCTGTCGCGCGCGGTGCCGACCTTCTCGCTCGATTCCGGTCTGGTGTTCGAACGCGACATCAAGTTCGGCGGCAAGGACATCACGCAGACGCTGGAACCGCGGCTGTTCTACGTGAACACCCCGTACCGCGACCAGAGCAAGTTCCCGACCTTCGACACCGACGCGGCCACCTTCAACTTCAGCCAGATCTTCAGCGAAAACCGCTTCGTCGGCTCGGACCGCATCGGCGACGCCAACCAGCTGACGGCGGCGCTGACCTCGCGCTTCCTCGACGCCAACGGCGCCGAGGCGCTGCGGCTGGCGTTCGGCCAGCGCTTTTACTTCAAGGACCAGCGCGTCCAGCTCGACAATTCGACGCCGGTCAACGACGCCCACTCCGACATCCTGCTGGCCGCCACCGGCCGCATCTCGGAGACCTGGGCCTTCGACAGCGCCGTGCAGTACAACCCGAGCCAGAGCCGGGTGGTGTCGGAAAGCTATACCGCGCAGTGGGCGCCGGGCGCGAAGAAGGTGCTGAACCTGGGCTACCGCTACCTGCGCGACAGCTTCAAGAACGTCGAGCTGTCCAGCCAGTGGCCGATCTTCCAGAAGTGGTACGGCGTCGGCCGCATCAGCTACTCGCTGCAGGACAAGAAGATCCTGGAAAGCCTGGTCGGCCTCGAATACAAGGCCGATTGCTGGGTGTTCCGCACCGGCGGCCAGCGCTTCGTGACCACCTCGACCAAGGCGTCGACGCAGATCTTCTTCCAGCTCGAACTGAACGGTTTGTCGCACCTGGGCGTGGGCAGTCCGCTGGAGGCCATGAAGAGCAGTATTCCAGGTTATCAGCGCCTGAATGAGGGCTATGGCCGCTAACCCATGTACACTTGGCGTCCGCCGCGGGAAAAACCGGCGCGGCGCCTTTTGTCTTTTTTACACCTTTGAGCGTTCTGAACCATGCGTAATGCCAGTAAGTACCAGATAAAACTCCTCGCAGTCCTGTTGTGCACGGCCGCGCTCAGCGGTTGCAGCCTGTTCTCGTCGAAGAAGAAAGAAGCAGAGCCGGCCAAACCGGCCGCCACCGCGCCCGCCGCCGCCGCGCCGGCCGCGGCAGCCGCCAAACCGGTCGCCAAGAAGGATGGCACCGGCTTCCTGCCGCCCGGCGAGTCGGGCAACGTGGCCATCGATTCCATCGTGGTGGTGGTCAATGACGACGTCATCACCCAGCGCGAGCTGGCCAACCGCATCAAGACCGTGACCGCGCGCATGAAGGCGCAGAACGTGCAGATGCCCGCCCCGGCCGACCTGCGCCGCCAGCTGCTGGAACGCATGATCGTCGAGCGCTCGCAGCTGCAGATGGCCAAGGAATACGGCGTGCGCGTGGACGACCTGCAGCTGGACCGCTCGATCGCCCGCATCGCCGAAGCGCAGAAGATGAATGTGCAGGAATTGCGCAATCAGGTGGAAAAGGATGGCACGCCGTTCTCTTCCTTCCGCGAAGAGATCCGCGAAGAAATCATCATGCAGCGCCTGCGCGAGCATGAAGTGGATGCCAAGATCCAGATTTCCGACGCCGAGGTGGACAGCTTCATCGCCGCCCAGAAGGCGGCCGCCGCCGAGCAGTACGAGATCAATATCTCGCAGATCATGATACGGATTCCCGACAACGCCAGCGCCGAGGTGATCGCCCAGCGCCGCGCGCGCGCCGAGGAAGTGATGCGCCAGCTGCGTACCGGCGCCGACTTCGCCAAGATGGCCGCCACCTATTCGGACGCCAGCGACGCGCTGCAGGGCGGCGCGGTCGGCTGGCGCCAGCCCGAGCGCCTGCCGCCGGTGTTTGCCGAGGCGCTGTCCAAGCTGAGTCCCGGTCAGGTCACCCCCATCATCAAGAGCACCGGCGCCTTCCACATCCTGAAGGCGGTGGACCGCCGCAGCCTGGCCGAAGCGCAGGCCGTGGCCAACGTGCAGCAGACCCACGCGCGCCACATCCTGATCAAGGTGACGCCGACCATGAGCGCGGCCGACGCCAAGCGCAAGCTGATGGAGCTGAAGGAGCGCCTGGACAACCACGCCGCCAAGTTCGAAGACCTGGCGCGTCTGGTGTCACAGGACGGTTCGGCCTCCAAGGGTGGCGACCTGGGCTGGCTGTATCCGGGCGACACCATGCCGGAATTCGAGACCGCCATGAACGGCCTGAAGATCGGCGAAGTCAGCCAGCCGGTGGAAACCAGCTTCGGTATCCACCTGATCGAAGTGCTGGAGCGCAAGACCGACGATGTCTCCAAGGAGCGCGACCGCAACAATGCCCGCCAGGCGCTGCGCGACCGCAAGCTGGAGGAAGCGTCCGAAGCCTGGCAGCGCGAAGTGCGTGACCGTGCTTATGTCGAATACCGCAACGAGGACGACAAAGCCGCCAGCACCGCCAACCAGTAACCAGCAAGGGGAGCACGCATGAGCGCCACTTCAACTACCGGGCGCCCTGCAGTGCGCCCCGCCATTGCCGTGACGGTCGGCGAGCCGGCCGGCATCGGTCCGGAAATCTCCCTGCGCGCGGCGTGGGCGCGGCGGCACGAAGCCAATTGCGTGCTGCTCGGCGACGCCGCCTTCCTGGCCATGACGGCCAACGATATCGATCCCGCCATCAAGGTGTCCGCGCTGTCGCTGATGGCGGTGCGCAACGGCGGCCTGCCGCATTTCGGCCCCGACCGCCTGACCGTGATCGACATCCCGCTCGGCGCCCACGTGGTGCCGGGCCGACTCGACAAGAACAACGGCCGTGCCGTGCTGGACACGCTGGACGCCGCCATCGAAGGCGTGCGTGCGGGCTGGTTCAAGGCCGTGGTCACCGCGCCGCTGCAGAAAAGCACCATCAACGATGCCGGCGTGCGATTTTCCGGCCACACCGAATACTTTGCCGACCAGACCGGCACCGCGCAGGTGGTGATGATGCTGGCCGGTCCGCAGCAGAGCAATGGCGAGCCCTTGCGCGTGGCGCTGGCCACCACCCATCTGCCGCTGAAGGACGTTTCGGCCGCGATTACCGTGGACAGCCTGGCGCGCGTGCTGGACATCCTCCACCACGACCTGAAGACCAAGTTCGGCATCGCCGCGCCGCGCATCCTGGTGTGCGGCCTGAACCCGCACGCGGGCGAGGGCGGCTACCTGGGCCGCGAAGAGATCGACACCATCACACCGGCGATCGGCGCCGCGCAGGCGCGCGGCATCGATGCGCGCGGTCCCTATCCGGCCGACACGCTGTTCCAGCCCAAGTACCTGCGCGACGCCGACTGCGTGCTGGCCATGTACCACGACCAGGGCTTGCCGGTGCTGAAGTACGCCACCTTCGGCAGCGGCGTCAACATCACGCTGGGGCTGCCGCTGATCCGCACCTCGGTCGACCACGGCACCGCGCTGGATCTGGCCGCGCAGGGGCTGGGCAAGGCCGACTGCGGCAGCATGGAGCAAGCCATCACGGCGGCGCTGGGCATGGTCCGCGCCACCTCTTAACTTTTTGAACACAACAACATGAAACACGTCGCCCGCAAACGCTTCGGCCAGAATTTCCTCCACGACCAGCACGTGCTGGGCAGCATCACCGACTCGATCGATCCGCGTCCGGACGACGCCATGGTCGAAATCGGCCCCGGCCTGGGCGCCATGACCGAGCAACTGCTGCGTTCGCTCAAGCACATGCACGTGGTCGAGCTGGACCGCGACCTGGTGGCGCGGCTGGAGAAGGCCTATCCGCCGAACAAGCTGACCATCCATGCCGGCGACGCCCTGAAGTTCGATTTTTCCACCATTCCGGTGCCGCAGGGGCAGAAGCTGCGCATCGTCGGCAACCTGCCGTACAACATTTCCAGCCCGCTGCTGTTCCACCTGGCGACGTTCGCGCCGCTGGTGCAGGACCAGCACTTCATGCTGCAGAAAGAGGTAGTGGAAAGGATGGTGGCCGCGCCGGGCAGCAAGACCTATGGCCGGCTGTCAGTGATGCTGCAATGGCGCTACGACATGTCGCTGCTGTTCGTGGTGCCGCCGGACGCCTTCGATCCGCCGCCGAAGGTCGATTCCGCCATTGTGCGCATGATCCCGCTGGCGCAGCCGCTGGCCTGCGACCAAGCCAAACTGGAAGCCGTGGTGCAGAAAGCCTTCTCCCAGCGCCGCAAGGTGATCCGCAACTGCGTGGCCGGCATGTTCACCGAAGCGCAGCTGATCGAAGCCGGCATCAACCCCGGCGACCGCCCGGAAACCGTCGGCCTGGCGCAATACGTCGCCCTCGCCAACCTGCTCTGACAGTCGGGGACAGACCACGATTTTGCAACAAGGGCGAAGCCCTTGTTGCAAAATCGTGGTCTGTCCCCGAAAAAAAAAGGTTCATCGCGGATTACCGGGATGAACCTGTTGTAAACGCAAGAGAG
>NZ_SPVG01000059.1 GCF_004614165.1 Duganella callida
CGGCCGAGCACACCAGGATCGCGCCGTCCATCTGCGCGGCACCGGTAATCATGTTCTTGATGTAGTCGGCGTGGCCTGGGCAGTCAACGTGCGCGTAGTGACGCGACGCGGTTTCGTACTCGACGTGGGCGGTGTTGATGGTGATGCCGCGGGCTTTTTCTTCTGGCGCAGCGTCGATCTGGTCGTACGCTTTGGCTTCGCCGCCGAATTTCTTCGACAGAACGGTTGCGATCGCAGCGGTCAGGGTGGTCTTGCCGTGGTCAACGTGACCAATGGTGCCTACGTTGACGTGCGGTTTAGTCCGCTCGAACTTTTCTTTTGCCATTTTTGATTCTTCCTCAGATCAAGTTTTCAAAGTGCGGCCGGATGATAGCCGGCCGCCAAATTTACAGTATTACTTCGCTTTCGCGGTAACGATAGCGTCGATAACGTGCTTAGGCGCCTCGGAGTAGTGCTTGAACTCCATGGTGTAGGTTGCACGACCTTGCGTTGCGGAACGCAGGGTGGTCGAGTAACCAAACATTTCCGACAGCGGAACTTCGGCCTTGATGATCTTGCCGCCGCCGCCCGGGATTTCGTCCATGCCCTGCACCATACCGCGGCGGGACGACAGGTCGCCCATCACGGTACCGGCGTAGTCTTCCGGCGTTTCCACTTCCACCGCCATCATCGGCTCCAGAATCACTGGGTTGGCGCGCTTGCAAGCCTCTTTGAATGCCATCGAACCGGCCATGCGGAATGCATTTTCGTTCGAGTCAACATCGTGGTACGAACCGAAGGTCAGGGTCACTTTGACGTCGACCACCGGGTAACCGGCCAGAACACCGGTCGACAGGGTTTCGCGCACGCCTTTTTCCACCGCAGGGATGAATTCGCGAGGAATCACACCGCCCTTGATGGCGTCGACGAATTCGAAGCCCTTGCCTTGTTCCTGTGGCTCCAGGGTCACGACAGCGTGACCGTACTGACCACGACCACCGGACTGCTTGACGAACTTGCCTTCCACATCGGTCACCGATTTGCGCACGGTTTCGCGGTATGCAACCTGTGGCTTGCCCACGGTGGCTTCCACGCCGAATTCGCGCTTCATACGGTCAACGATAATTTCCAGGTGCAGCTCGCCCATACCACCGATGATGGTCTGGCCCGATTCTTCGTCGGTACGCACGCGGAACGACGGGTCTTCCTGCGCCAGGCGGTTCAGCGCCAGGCCCATTTTTTCCTGGTCGGCCTTGGTCTTAGGCTCGACGGCCTGCTGGATCACCGGCTCAGGGAACACCATCTTTTCCAGGGTGATGATCGAGGCTGGATCGCACAGGGTTTCGCCGGTGGTCACGTCTTTCAGGCCCACGGCCGCGGCGATGTCGCCGGCGCGCACTTCCTTGATCTCTTCACGCTGGTTGGCGTGCATCTGCAGAATACGGCCCAGACGCTCTTTACGACCTTTGACCGAGTTGTACACGGTATCGCCGGCGTTGATCACGCCCGAGTACACGCGGAAGAAGGCCAGCTGGCCCACGAACGGGTCGGTCATGATCTTGAAGGCCAGCGCCGAGAATTTCTCGTCGTCGGCTGCCTTACGGGTGGCTGGCTGTTCGTCTTCGTCGGTACCGGCCACCGAAGCGATGTCCACTGGCGACGGCAGGTATTCGATCACCGCGTCCAGCATGGCCTGCACGCCCTTGTTCTTGAAGGCGGTGCCGCACATCATCGGCACGATCTCGGAAGCGATGGTACGGTCGCGCAGCGCTTTCTTGATCTCGGCTTCCGACAGGTCGCCTTCTTCCAGGTACTTGTTCATCAGGTCTTCGGTCGCTTCGGCAGCGGCTTCGACCATCTTCTCGCGCCACTCGGCGGCCGAATCGGCCAGCTCGGCAGGGATGTCGACGTAGTCGAACTTCATGCCCTGGGAAGCGTCGTCCCAGATGATGGCTTTCATCTTGACCAGGTCGATCACGCCCTTGAAGTTGTCCTCGGCGCCGATCGGGATCTGGATCAGGACCGGGTTGGCCTTCAGGCGAGCGCGCATCTGCTCGTAGACCTTGAAGAAGTTGGCGCCGGTACGGTCCATCTTGTTGACGAAGGCCAGACGTGGCACTTTGTACTTGTTGGCCTGACGCCACACGGTTTCCGACTGTGGCTGCACGCCGCCCACTGCGCAGTAGACCATGCAAGCACCGTCCAGCACGCGCATCGAGCGTTCAACTTCAATGGTGAAGTCGACGTGGCCCGGGGTGTCGATGATGTTGATGTGGTGTTCCGGGAAGTTGTTGGCCATGCCTTTCCAGAAGCAGGTGGTGGCCGCGGAGGTAATGGTGATACCGCGCTCTTGTTCCTGCTCCATCCAGTCCATGGTGGCGGCGCCATCGTGAACTTCACCGATCTTGTGGTTCACGCCCGTGTAGAACAGAACGCGTTCGGTGGTAGTGGTCTTACCTGCATCGATGTGAGCGGAGATACCGATGTTACGGTAGCGCTCGATGGGGGTCTTGCGGGCCATAATTAATCCTAAATCTTTGAATGGACAAAACCGAGCGCCATTTTTTGTGGAAAAAATGAGCCCGGCCTCGAACAACAGATGACAGCCGGATGACACAGCATCCGGCCGATTTTATTAGAAGCGGAAGTGCGAGAACGCCTTGTTCGCTTCAGCCATACGGTGCACTTCGTCACGACGCTTCATCGCGCCGCCGCGGCCTTCAGCCGCTTCCATCAGTTCACCGGCCAGACGTTGTGGCATGGATTTCTCGCTGCGCTTGTTGGCAGCTTCGCGCAGCCAACGCATGGACAGAGCCATACGGCGCACTGGGCGGACTTCAACCGGCACCTGGTAGTTTGCACCACCAACGCGACGGGACTTCACTTCAACCAGCGGCTTGGCGTTGTTCAGCGCGGTGGCGAACACTTCCAGCGGGTCTTTGCCGGACTTCTGCGAGATGTGCTCGAAGGCACCGTAGATGATGTTCTCGGCGACCGATTTTTTACCGGACAGCATCAGAACGTTCACGAACTTGGCGACATCGGTGTTGCCGAATTTTGGATCCGGCAGGATCTCGCGCTTGGGTACTTCACGACGACGTGGCATGTTAATTCCTTTATCTTCAGTTGAGTGCCTTGCGGTCACTCGCGGCGGCCATCATAGCCTGCCACTTACTCGGTCTCACGACCGGCTCAACTCAATTAATGACGATTACTTCTTGGCTTGCTTGGCGCGCTTGGCACCGTACTTCGAGCGAGCTTGCTTACGGTCTTTCACGCCCTGGGTATCCAGCGCGCCGCGAACCATGTGGTAACGCACACCTGGCAAGTCTTTGACACGACCGCCGCGGATCAGCACCACGCTGTGTTCCTGCAGGTTGTGGCCTTCACCGCCGATGTACGAAATCACTTCGAAACCGTTGGTCAGACGCACTTTGGCAACTTTACGCAGTGCCGAGTTAGGCTTCTTAGGAGTGGTGGTGTACACACGGGTGCACACGCCACGCTTTTGCGGGCTGTTTTCCAGCGCCGGCGATTTGCTCTTCACGACCGCGGCGGTACGTGGGTTGCGAATCAATTGATTAATGGTTGGCATCGTTCTAAATCCAACAAAATTACTACGTTAACAACCCGGTCCTGAGGGCCGGGGACTAAAACCTAGTCTCGATCTACGGGGACACCGGAGGCACAAACAGCCACCCACATGGAGCGGCCTGATTCAGCGTATACGATGTGCAGGATAAATTGAGAACTCGCGAGTATAGACGTGAACGGTGGTCCAGTCAATCACTTTCGCGGCAGCATGCGGGCTGCAAGGCGGTCGGGACACTAGCAGAAAGCCAGCGATGACTCGATAATAGCAAACAATTCAATAGCCGTGTTTTCCCAGCCACCCTCCCGCATGCGATCCCTGTTGCGCCCCGCGCCCCTGTTTGTCCTTGCCAGTTATCTGCTGCTGTCGCTGGTGCCCTGCTTCCCGCTGCTGCTGGGCAAGCAGGTGCCGGAGCTGGGCCATATTCTCGCGGTGGAAGCACTGGCCTGGCTGGCGGTGTGGGGCGTGATCGGCCGGCCGGCCTGGTTTCACGCGCTGCTGATCCCGGCCTTCCTGGCGCTGCCGACCGAGATTTACTTGTTCATGTATTACGGCCAGGGCATCTCCACCCACCACCTGGGCATCATCGCCGAGACCAGCCCGCGGGAAGCGCTGGAATTCCTCGGCCGCAAGGTCTGGCTGATGGGGGCGGTACTGATCGCCGTCTTCGCCTGGTGGACGGCGGTGCAGATGGCGGCCATGCGCAGTCCGCAGCTGACCTGGCGCGGCAAGCACCGCCTGGCGGCGCTGGGCCTGCTGGCGGTGCTGGCCGCGGTGTGGGCCTATGGCTGGGAATTCGGCATCCACGGCAAACCGGCGGCGCCGGCCTCGGCCAGGACGACGCCCGGCAGCGCCAGCCTCACGGCCGGCATCGCGGCCAGTCTCGGCGCCAGCGTCACCTCGGCCTTCAGCTCGGCCATGCACCTGGTCGGGCTGAGCTCGGCCATGCACCTGGTCGGGCTGAGCTCGGTCCCGGCCGACGGCGCCGCCAGCGCGGAGGCTGTGGTCGAGGAGGACGCGGTGGAGGACAGCGATCCCGAGCACGCGCCGGTGGCCGGCGCCCACCGCACCGGCTGGCATGCGGGCGCGCTGCCCTGGCGCGTGCGCTCGCCGCTGGCGTTCAGCGACCTCGCCTCGTCCTGGCCGTTCGGCCTGACCGCGCGCTTCGTCGACTTTTACAAGGAGCGCCAGTATCTGGCCGAACTGGGCCGGCGCAGCCGCAGCTTCACCTTCAAGGCGCACCAGTCCGAAAAGAATGCGCGGCCGGAGATCGTCGTCATGGTGATCGGCGAATCCTCGCGCTACGACCGCTGGGGCATCAACGGCTACCAGCGCGACACCACGCCGCTGCTGAGGCAAGAGCCCAACCTGGTGACACTGCCGGACGTGATCACCGCGGTCTCGGCCACCCGGCTGTCGGTGCCGGTGATCATCTCGCGCAAGCCGGCCACGCAAAGCCTGAAGGACGGCTTCTACGAAAAATCCTTCCTCACCGCGTACAAGGAGGCGGGATTCAAGACCTGGTGGCTGTCGAACCAGATCTCGTTCGGCCAGTTCGACACGCCGGTGTCGGTGTTCGCCAAGGAGGCCGACGTGATCCAGTTCATGAACCTGGGCGGCTTCACCAACAATTCCAATTTCGACCAGATCCTGCTGGAACCGCTGCGGCACGCGCTGGCCGATCCCTCGCCCAAGAAGCTGATCGTGCTGCACACGCTGGGCAACCACTGGAACTATAGCCAGCGCTATCCGAAGGACTTCGACAAGTGGCAGCCCTCACTGTTCGGCGTCGACAAGCCGGTCTACACCGACACCAGGATCAAGCCGCAGCTGAACAACAGCTACGACAACGCCATCCTGTACACCGACTGGTTCCTGTCGCGCGTGATCCACCAGCTGAAGGACAACGGCCAGCTGAGCTCCATGGTCTACGTGGCCGACCACGGCCAGACCCTGTATGACGGCAGCTGCACACTGGCCTTCCATGGCCATAACACCCAGTTCGAATTCCACGTGCCGGCCATGGTCTGGTACTCGGACACATACAAGGCGCAATATCCGGAGAAGGTGCGCCAGCTGCTGCGCCACCGCAAGGCGCGGCTGGCGACCGAGAACATGTTCCACACCCTGCTGGACCTGGGCGACATCCAGTACGACGATGAAAAGCTGGAATGGAGCTTCCTCAACAAGCGCTTCAAACAGCACAAGCGCTACGTCGACAGCTATGGCTGGAGCAACTACGACAACGCCAGCTTCAAAGGCGACTGCCGCGAAGTGATCGACAAGGGCAAACCGCTCAAGCAGGAAAAGTAATGCGCCCGCCACGGCTGTACGCGCGGCGGCTCGGCGGCTCGCCGAATGCCACGCCGCGCTGGCTCAGCTGGCGACAGGTCGCCTCCACATAGGCGCAAGCCAGCGAACCGTTGAAACAAGTGCCGCCGTTCCGGCGTGACAGCACCATCCGCGGCTGCCGCGGATGGATTAACGCAGCGCCAGTTGCGTACCCGGACGACGGGCCGCGCCAGCGACGCCGGCTTGGTTGATCTTGAATACGCTGACGGTCTGCTGCAGGTCGGACGCCTGATCCTGCAGCGACTGCGTGGCGGCCGCCGCCTCTTCCACCAGCGCGGCGTTCTGCTGCGTCACCTGGTCCATCTGCGCGACCGCCTGGTTGACCTGGTCGATGCCTTCGCTCTGCTCGCGGCTGGCGACGGCGATCTCGCCGACGATGGTGGTCACCTGATGCACATTGCCCACCAGCGTGCTCATGGTGCTGCCGGCCTGCTCGACCAGGTTGGTGCCGAGCTGGATCTTCTGCACCGAATCGTCGATCAGCACCTTGATTTCCTTGGCCGCCGACGCCGAACGCTGGGCCAGATTGCGCACCTCGGTCGCCACCACCGCGAAACCGCGGCCCTGCTCACCGGCGCGCGCCGCTTCCACCGCCGCATTCAGCGCCAGGATATTGGTCTGGAACGCGATGCCATCGATCACACTGGTGATATCGACGATCTTGCGCGACGCGTCGTTGATGTCATTCATGGTCGACACCACCTGCTGCATCACCTCGCCGCCCTGGGCCGCCGTCGCCGACGCATCCTCCACCAGCGCGCGCGCCTGCTGGGCATTTTCCGAGTTCTGCTTGACGGTGCTGGTCAGCTCCTCGATCGACGCCGCGGTTTCCTCCAGCGAGCTGGCCTGCGTCTCGGTACGCGACGACAGCTCCATATTGCCGGCCGCCAGTTCCTGCGCGCCGGTGTTGATCACATCGGCGCCATTGCGCACGCGCGCGACGGTGCTCAGCAAGTCCTTCTGCATGCGCTGGATGGCTTTCAACAGGCGGGCAATTTCATTGTCGCCGCTTTCATCGATATGGGCGGTCAGGTCGCCGCGCGCCACCTGGTCCAGCAGATCGACCGAGCGCTCCAGCGGCAGCAGCACCACCTTGCGCAGGAACAGATGGACGCCGATTACCAGCGCCGCCGCGCCGATCAGGCCCAGCGCCACCAGCCACATCACCACGCGGTATTCGCCGGCGCGACGTTCCAGCAGCGCGTTGACCTGGTCATCGCTCTGCTTCTCGAACTTATCCAGCGCGGCGGAGAAGGCCGCGCCGCTCGGGGTCAGTTCCTTGATGTTGACTTCCGAGTACAACGCGGCATCGTCCTTGGCCAGCGCATCGATGGTTTTGTCCAGGACCGCGAACAAGGCCTTGGCCGAGTCGATCAATTCTTTTTTCAGGGCCGGATCTTCGCCCTCATAGGCCGCGCCCTTGGCATAGGTCTCGAGGTAATCGGCCGCCTTCTGACGGCTCTTGCGCGCCGAGGCCACCGCGGTGTCCTTGAATTCCTTGGTGCCGTTCTCGCGCAGGGCGGTATAGGCGCGCATCATCGCGGTGCGCACGCGGGTGGTGTCCTTGTAGGAGTCGTTGATGACGATGACCTGGCTGGTCACCTGGTGCACCAGCGCAATGGTGCGGTTGGACTGGTTGATCGCATACATGCCCAGGGCCGCGCCCACCACCAGCATCGCCGCAAACAATACCAGCACGCCAAGCAAACTCGATCGTACAGTCACCTTATTCATCACGCCTCCAGGAGCTGTGTTTCCATTAAGAAACAAAAGTATAGCAAATTTCAGCGGCGTTTGTACGACTACCGGTTACTACCGCAGTGAAAATTATGCTGGCTTGTGCACCATCAGCCAGTACACCACCAGCAGCACGCCGAACGCGGGAAAGCCGAGCGCAGCCCAGATTTTTTCGTAGCGCCAATAGCGCGGCGGCAGTGGCGCCGCACCGCGTGCAGCCTGCGCCGCCATGTCGCGCATGCGCGCCTGCAGCCACAGCACCGTCAACCAGCAGGCGCCGGCCAGCAGATAGAGCGCGATCGACCAGGTGATCCAACGGGGCCCGAGCGGGAAACCGGCCAGGTGCACCATCCACAGGCCGGACAACGGCTGGATGAGGACGGATGGCGTGGTGAACCACCAGCCCGCCCGCACTACCAGCCGGGTGGTCACGGCGATGGCCTGGACGTTGCCGCTACGGTTGGTAAAGAACATATGGAAGGCCGTGCCGAAGCCGGTACCGAGCATCACGGTGGCCGACAGAATGTGCAGCCATTTAATCGCAAAGTAATCCATCAGCGGTGCGCTCTCCACAGAAAAATATCAAAGCCGGCAGCGGCAGTTTTTGCTCAACGGACCGAACGAATGCCGCCAGAAGTCCGGCAGAAACATGCTCAGCATGATAGTGTAGCCGCCCGCCATTGCCAGCTGCGCCGCCAGCCATGATCGGCTCTCCGCATGCGGCCAGCCGATCCAGGAGACCGCCGCGGCGTAACCGCCTAGCAGCGGCAACCAGTCCTGCACCGACGTCATGGTGCCGAGTACCAGGACCTTCATGCCACTCCTTCAAAGCACGCTGCGCAGCGCAGGCGCCAGTTGGGGATAGCGGAACGAATAACCATCCATGCTTAATCTGGCCGGCACCACACGCTGGCCTTCCAGCAGCAGGTCGGCCTGTTCGCCCAGCAGCAGACGCAGGGGCCAGCCCGGCGTCGGCAGACCGTACGGCCGGTGCAGCACGCGCGCGGCAACGCGGCTGAACTGCGCCTGCGTCAAACTCTCCGGCGCCGTGAAGTTATAAGCGCCGCTGCCGCGCGTGCGGTACAGATACGCCATCGCACCGAGCAGATCGTCCACGTGGATCCACGACAGCCACTGATTGCCGCCGCCCAGCGGTCCGCCCAGCCCCAGCCTGACCGGCAACAGCATCATCGGCAGCGCGCCCTGCCTGCCCAGCACCAGGCCGAAGCGCATGCGCACCACCTTCACGCCATACCGCTCGGCAGCTTGCGCAGCCTGCTCCCATTCGCGGCACAGATCGGACATGAACATCGGCCGCGGGCCGGCCTGCTCGGTCAGCTCGGCCGCATCGCCGCGCGGCTGGATGCCGTAATAGCCGATGGCCGACGCCGACAGCAGCATCGATGGCTTGTGCGCGGCGGCGCCTATCCATGCCACCAGCTGGCGCGTCAGTTCCACCCGGCTGCGGCGCAGGACCGCGCGCCGCGCCGCATTCCAGCGCCAGCCGAGAATGCGCGCGCCTGCCAGATTGATGACCGCATCGTAGCGGTGCGACAGCGGCAGCGCGTCCATGCTGCCGACGCATTCCACCCGGCCGTCGAACATCCACGCCGCCTGGCGCGGATGGCGTGTCAGCATCGTGACACGATGGCCGGCACACAGCAAGCACCACACCAGCCGCTGGCCGATAAACCCGGTGCCACCGGTGATGAGGAAACTCTGCCCGGCGGCACCGAAATCCGGCGTGGCCGGCACCTCTTCGCGCAGGCAGCGCGCGGCCCACGCATCGCGCAAACCGGACAGGCCAACGCCGACGCCGCACAAGACCAGGAAGCCGCTCAGCGCGCCATGCGGCTGCCACACCAGCGCCGTCGGCAGCGCCAGCCATGCCGGCGTGGCCAGCGCCAGCAGCGCGATGAACGCACCGCCATTCACCGCCAGCACCGTGTGCGTCACGCGCTCGGACGCAGGCAGCAGGCGGGTGCGGTCCTCGACCACGAAGTCCCACAACGTCAGCACCATCTCGACGCCAAACGCCAGCAGCAGCGCCAGTGCCCACCAGCCGTGAAACGTCCAGCAGGCCAGGCCGATAAACAGCGCGCTGTAAAGCAGCGCCCGCGCCGCATGGATGGCCAGCTCGCGACGCGCCGTGACACGTCCGGGCAAAGCCTCGGTCAACTCATGGTGATACACCGTGTCGAAGGCGCCCAGACATCCCTGGAAAGCCATCAACTGCAAAGCCAGTACATGCGTATTCATGATCATCCCGCCTTTCTTTTGCCGGTCAAATCCAGTTTGCATAGCCACAGCAAGGGCGGCAGCATGACGATGACGGCCGCCGCATCGATCCACACATTGGTCCAGCAATCGGCGCGGGCGGAAATCAGCATGTCCTGCGGCGCCCATACCACCACGCCCAGAATCAGCATCAGCCAGGCGTAGGCGTTTCTCTGCTGGTCGCCGAGCACGGCCAGCCCGGCCATCCAGATCGCGGCCGCCTGCACGGTCGGGCCGAACAGCGACAGCCACCAGGCATGCAAGGCGCCTGCGGCCTGCGGTGCCGCACCGCTGAAGAAGTACGCTTCGATGCTGCGACGATACGCCTGCGTGAGCGCCGTTCCCGCGCACAGCGGCAGCAGCACGCCCGCCAGCAAGTGCAACGCCACCACCAGGTATATCCAGCGAACCAGCAAGGTTCTCGTCTTCATGGCTTATCCGTCTTTTCTGTAGAAACAGAAATAAATGAGTAAAAAATCAGCGCCGGCACGTCCCGTTGGCGCAGGCGGGCCGCCCGCTCAGCCAGGACGACAGGCGATAGCGATTGCGCGCCAGGCCGCGGTACAAGGCCGCATACACGGGACGCAGCAGTGGCACGCGCAATGCGGCCACGCTCCATCCCAGTCCGACCGCGCGGTAGGCGGCGATGACGCTGTCGATGCCCGTCAGCAGCAGGCCGTCGGCCGTCGCGGCATGGATCTCCAGATTCAACGCCTCCATGGAGACGCCCAGCGACTGCGGCGAAAAATCCGGCGCGGCGATATCGACAAAGGCCAGCCGCCCACGGACGTCCAGCCGGCGCAGGCGCGCCATCTGCCCGCTGCAGATGCTGCAATGGCCGTCGTAATACAGCGTCAGTGCGTGCATATCAGTCCCCTCCCAGCAGGCGCGCCACCTTGCCGCCCATCTTCAGGAAGCGCTGCATGGTGGCGGGCGGCAGATGTTTGTAGTCGTCGTAGGTGGCGGTGATCATTTCGAGGAAGTCCAGCACCTGGTCCATCTTGACCTTGGTGGCCGGCTCCAGATCGCGATCGTTTTCCGCCTCGGTGGCGCAGGCGCGCAGCACGCTCAGCGTGGGATCGATTTCGCGCTTCTTGCGCTCCTCGACGATGACGCGGAAGATTTCCCACACATCCTGCAGCGCGACGAAATGGTCACGACGGTCGCCCGCGATGTGCGTGATGCGCACCAAGCCCCAGCTCTGCAACTCCTTCAGGCTGTTGCTGACGTTGGAGCGCGCCACGGCCAGCGTCTCGGCGATTTCTTCCGCGTTCAGCGGCCGGTTGACCAGGAACAGCAGCGCGTGAATCTGCGCCACCGTGCGGTTGACGCCCCAGCGGGCGCCCATCTCTCCCCAGTGCAGGATGTATTTCTGTATGGTCGGCGAGAGTTCCATGATTTCTTTAATTTCTGTTTGTACAGAAATGATAGAACAGGCATGTGCAAAAGTCAAAGGCCATCACCGGCCACGGCCCGCCCCGCATCGACGCTCGCACCGGGGTACGCCATGTAATTGCTGAGCCAAGCGTAGGTCTGTGCCGCCTTGGCGGTGATGGCGGGGTCGAAGCCGCACGCATTCAGCAGCGCGAGCCCATTGGTTTGTTCCAGCAGGCCCGCTTGCAGGCGCCATGTGTCTTCGCTGCGGCTCAGGCACCACGGTTGCAGACAGTCGGACAGCAGCGAAGCCAGTATCAGATGGTGCGAGGCCACCACCACCCTGCCCTGCTGCGCCAGCGCGTGCAGCACCGCGGCGGCGGCCGACACCGATTCCAGATAGTTCGTGCCGCGGAATATCTCATCGACCAGGAAGATCGCCGGACGCTGGCCGGCGATCGCCAGCAACTCACGCGCGCGCCGCAATTCGGCTTGGTAAAAACTTTCGCCATTGCTCATCGCGTCCTCGTTCTGCATGCTGGAGCACACGGGCAGCCGCGGCGTCACGGCGTGCGTGGCATAACAGAAGCCGAAAGCGCGCGCGGTAATCAGGTTCAGCCCGACGGTGCGCAGCAATGTGCTCTTACCGGCGCCATTCTGGCCGGAGATGAACAGTCCCTGCCGTGCCATGCCGAAGCTGAGCGGGGCGGCATCGTCCAGCAAAGGATGAATAACCCGCTCCAGCGCGACCTGCGTCCCCTGCTCGGCCCAGCAATAGCCGGAGCAACGCGACAGATGCCGCGCCAGCGCCAGATCCGCATCCAGCGCCGCCACACGCTCGAAGCTGTTGCGCAGGAAAAGGATTTGCGCGCGCACGACATCGCGGCTGCGGAAATAGTGGCGCACGTTTTGCAGCCATAGCCAGTCAGCGTAATCGCTCACCATGGGCAATGCGGACACCAGGGAGCGGCGCAGGCGGCGATTCAGTCCGGCCGCGTCGTCGCCGTCCGCACACAAGGCCGCCGTCAGCGGATGCTCGATCCGCGCCATCAGCGTATGCGCACGCAGCATCTGCTGGATCGTGTTGAGCATGCGCGACCATTCCTGCACCGCCTGGTGATACCGGGCCTGTATGCCCATCAGCGCCAGCCACGCCGCCAGCACCACGCCCCACAGCGGCAGCCAGCCGCTCGCCAGCGCCGCAATGGCGGATGCAAGAAACAACACCGGCAGCCATGCCAGCGCCGGCAACCAGCGGGGCGCGGACGGCAACGCATCGCCATACAGCATCTCGCTGATCTCGCGATCCGTGCGGCGCAGATCGGTGCAGGCTGTCTGCAATTCGCCACGTAGCGCGTCGTCCGCCAGCAGCGCTCGCACGCGCCCGGTCGACGCCGGTCCGCCGTCATCGTTGGCGTGCAGGCGCCGGTGCAGTTCCTGCTGGCCGAAGATGCTGGTCTCGCGTGCCAGCTCGGCGCTGTAGGCCGGCAGCAGCATATCGTCCCACGTCTGCGTATCGAGCGTGTTGTCGTTGCCGGTGGGCCGCAGGCGATGGTAAAGCGCCACGTCGCTGGGCACGAAAGGATAGTCGGCGATAGTCATGTCCGGCCAGATGCGCACGATTGCCATCTTTTCAAGTCCGACCGGACAGCGCGGACAGACCGGACGTCGCGGACAGCGGACACCACCCTACAAAATACCGTTAAATCAATCACTTGGATCTTGGCACAGTTTCTGCATAAGCTTGCCCGTTCACTCACCAACGACCAACCATGATACGCGACACCTCCAATCAAGACGCCGTCATCGCCCCGGCCAAGGGCCAGGCCACGCGGCGCCGCATCCTCGTCGCCGCCGGTGCCGCGGCGCTGCTGGCCGCCGGCTGGTATGTGCTGCACACCTGGCGCGGCAGCGACCACTCGGTCAACATGTCGCGCCTGCGCATCGCCGAAGTGGGCCGCGGCACGCTGGTGCGCGACGCCGCCGTCAACGGCCGCATCGTCGCCGCCGTCAGCCCGACCTTGTACGCGCCGTCGCTGGCCACCGTCACCCTCAAGGTCAACGCCGGCGACACGGTCAAGAAGGGCGACGTGCTGGCCGAGCTGGAATCGCCCGACCTGACCGATGCCCTGAAACGCGAGCAGGCTGCCTACGCCCAGATCGAAGCCGACGTCGCCCGCCAGCGCATCCTGGCGCGCAAACAGAAACTGCTGGCCGAGCGCGACGCCGACACCGCCGAAATCGACCTGGTCTCCGCCCAGCGCACGCTGGAACGCTACGACGCCGTCGCCAACGAGGGCGCGGTGGCCAAGATCGAATACCAGAAGGCCAAGGATGCCGTCAACTCGGCCGAGATCCGCGCCCGCCACGCCAAGCAGGCCTCCACGCTGGAAGGCGACAACGTCGCGCTGGAACTGGAGTCCAAGATCAAGCAGCTGGACCAGCAGCGCAGCACCCTGTCCAATGCCCAGCGGCGGGTCGATGAGCTGACCGTGCGCGCGCCGGTGGACGGCTTCATCGGCACGCTGTCGGTCACCAACCGCAGCGTGGTGCCGGCCAACACGCCGCTGATGACGCTGGTCGACCTGTCGCGCCTGGAAGTCGAGCTGGAAGTGCCGGAAACCTATGTGTCCGACCTCGGCATCGGCATGAACGCGGAAGTCAACTACGGCACCGGCACCGGCACCGGCAAGCTGTCGGCGCTGCCGCCGGAAGTGGTGAAGAACCAGGTGCTGGCGCGCGTGCGCTTCAACCAGCAGCCGCCCGGCCTGCGCCAGAACCAGCGCGTCACCGCGCGCCTGCTGATCGACGAAAAACCGAATGCGCTGATGGTGCAGCGCGGCCCGTTCGTGGAATCGGAAGGCGGCCGCTATGCCTACGTGGTGCGCGACGGCATCGCCATCCGCACCCCGGTCAAGCTGGGCGCCACCAGCGTCTCCGCCGTGGAAATCCTCGGCGGCCTGAAACAGGGCGACCGCATCGTCATCGCCGGTACCGAAACCTTTGAGAACGCCGACCGCGTCTCGATCAACCAATGAACCAGGAGAAGCCCATGCTGCGCATGAAAAACCTGAGCAAAGTCTATCGCACCCACATGATCGAAACCCACGCGCTGCGCGGCTTCGAGATCGACGTCCAGCCTGGCGAATTCGTCACCGTCACCGGTCCCTCCGGCTCGGGCAAGACCAGCTTCCTCAACATCGCCGGCCTGCTGGAGGAATTCACCGACGGCGAATACATCCTCGACGGCGTCAACGTCAAGGGCATGGACGACAACGCCCGCTCGCGCCTGCGTAATGAAAAGCTGGGCTTCATCTTCCAGGGCTTCAACCTGATCCCCGACCTGTCGCTGTTCGACAACGTCGACGTGCCGCTGCGCTACCGCGGCTTCAACGCGGCCGAGCGCAAGGAGCGCATCGAGGACGCGCTGGCCAAGGTCGGCCTGGCCTCGCGCATGAAGCACTATCCGGCCGAACTGTCGGGCGGCCAGCAGCAGCGCGTGGCGATCGCGCGCGCGCTGGCCGGCTCGCCCAAGCTGCTGCTGGCCGACGAACCGACCGGCAACCTCGACACCCAGATGGCGCGCGGCGTGATGGAGCTGCTGGAAGAGATCAACGCCGCCGGCACCACTATCCTGATGGTGACCCACGATCCCGAGCTGGCGGTGCGCACCCAGCGCAATGTCCACATCATCGACGGCCAGGTGTCCGACCTGGTGCGCAAATCGCCGTCGCTGACGGTGGCCCACAACTGAGGAGCCGCGCATGTTCTCCTACTACTTCATGCTGGGCGTGCGCAGCCTGCGCCGCAATCCGGCGCTGACCGCGCTGATGGTGCTGACGCTGGCCATCGGCGTCGCCGCCAGCGTCGCCACGCTGACCATCCTGCACGTGATGTCGGGCGACCCGATCCCGAACAAGAGCGACCGCCTGTTCGTGCCGCACTTCGACAACGGCCCGCTGGAAGGCTATACCCCCGGCGACGACAACGACAGCCAGATGAGCTACATCGACGCGGTCAATCTGCTCGGCAGCAAGGCCGGCGAACGCCGCACCGCCATCTTCGGCATCGCGCTGGCGATCGAACCGGAACGCAAGGACATCGGCGCCTTCATCGCCCAGGGCCTGGCGCCGACCAGCGACTTCTTCAACATGTTCGACGCGCCCTTCCTGCACGGCCAGGGCTGGACCCCGGCCGACGACAAGGCCGGCGCCGACGTGGTGGTGCTGAGCCGCAAGCTGGCGGAGAAAATGTACGGCGACGCCGATCCGGTCGGCCGCCGCCTGACCATGGGCAGCCAGCAGTTCCAGATCGTCGGCGTGCTCGATACCTGGAACGTGGTGCCGCGCTTCCACCGCATCATCGGCAACGACGACGGCGCCTTCGACGACGCCGATGAACTGTACATCCCGTTCAGCAGCGCCATACGCCACGAGTGGCGCGCCAACGGCAGCACCAGCTGCAACGCCGATTACCAGCCCGGCTACCAGGGCTTCCTGGCCTCGGAGTGCACCTGGATCCAGTTCTGGATCGAGACCGCCAGCGCCGGGGACCGCGCCGAACTGCAAAGCTTCCTCGACAGCTACGCCATCGAACAGCGCAAGCTGGGACGCATGAAGCGCGCCGCGCCGAACGAGCTGTACGACGTGCGCCAGTGGCTCGACCATCTGAAGGTGGTCGGCAACGACAGCAAGCTGTCGGCCTGGCTGGCCTTCGGCTTTCTGGTGCTGTGCCTGGTGAACACCATCGGCCTGCTGCTGGCCAAGTTCTCGGTGCGCGCCTCGGAAGTCGGCATCCGCCGCGCGCTGGGCGCCTCGCGCCGCGAGATCTTCAGCCAGTTCCTGATCGAGACCATGGTGGTCGGCCTGGTCGGCGGCGGCCTAGGCCTGCTGCTGGCCTTCGGCGCGCTGGCGCTGATCGCCATGCAGTCGAAGGCGCTGACCATGGTCGCGCACATGGACTGGGTCATGCTGCTGGTGACCTTCGCCATGGCCGTCGCCTCGGCTGTGCTGGCCGGGCTGCTGCCGACCTGGCGCGCCTGCCAGGTGACGCCGGCGCTGCAACTCAAATCCCAATAAGCGAGGACACCATGGAAATCCGTCCCATTCTCTCCGCCCTGCTGCGCAACAAGACCGGCCCGGTGCTGGTGGCGGTGCAGGTCGCGCTCAGCCTGGCCATCCTGGCCAATGCCCTGCACATCGTGCAGGTGCGCCAGGCGGTATCGGCGCGCGCCAGCGGCATGGCCAGCGAGCAGGATATCTTCTCGCTGCAGATCCGCCAGATGCAGCCCGGCAGCCATGAGGAACAGCTGGCGATCCAGCACCGCGACACCGAACGACTGCGCGCCGTGCCGGGCGTGATGTCGGTCGCCACCACCTCGCAGATGCCGCTGTCGCGCTCCGGCAATTACACCAGCATGTCGGTGGACCGCAAGCAGCAAAAGCCGACCGCCACCGCCAGCGTCTACCGCAGCGCCGATTCACTGATCAAGACCTGGGGCCTGCAGTTGGTCGAAGGCCGCGACTTCCTGCCCAACGAGGTGGTGGAAGTGAATCTGGACACCAGCCAGGACTGGGCCAAGGTCGCCATCATCACCAGCAGATTCGGTGCCAAGATGTGGCCCGGCGCCGGCAGCTACGTCGGCAAGACCATGTTCTTCGGCGCCGGCGACACCGCACGCGAAGTGCGCGTGGTCGGCGTGATCGACAAGATGCAGACGCCGGGCGCGCAGATCGACGAAGAGGGCGAGTATTCGATCCTGGTGCCGTTGCGTACCACCGGCGGACGCACCGTCAGCTACACCCTGCGCGCCGAGCCCGGACAGCTGGATCGCGTGATGAAGGAGGCCGAAGCGGCGGTGCGCGCCGCCTCGCCGCTGCCGATCATCGTCAAGGCCCGCTCGATGGTCGAAACCCGCACCACGCGCTACCGCGCCGACCGCGCGCTGGCCTGGATGCTGGTGGCGGTCAGCGTGCTGCTGCTGCTGGTCACCGCCAGCGGCATCGTCGGCATGGCCAGCCTGTGGGTCACCCAGCGCCGCAAGCAGATCGGCGTACGCCGCGCGCTCGGCGCGCGCCGGGTCGACATCCTGCGCTACTTCGTCACCGAGAATGTACTGATCACCAGCGCCGGCGTGTTCTCCGGCGTGCTGCTGGCACTGGCGCTGAACCAGCTGCTGGTCAGCAAGCTGGAAATGGCGCGCCTGCCGGCGGGCTACCTGCTGGCCGGCGCCGGCCTGCTGTGGGGACTGGGCATCGCCGCTGTCTACGGCCCGGCGTGGCGCGCCGCCAGCATCTCGCCGGCCACCGCCACCCGGACCGCATGACCGCAGTCCCCGGCATGCCGCGACAATGTTATGCTTGCGGCATGCCTACCGTATTAATCATCGACGATAACGCCGCCGTTGCCGTGGCGCTGGAAGTGCTGTTTTCGCTGCACGACATCGAGGCGCTCAGCGCCCCCTCGCCCGAGGCGGGACTGGCGATCCTGGCGCAGCGCAGCGTCGACCTGGTGATCCAGGACATGAACTTCAGCGCCGACACCACCTCCGGCGAGGAAGGCACGACGCTGTTTCGCGCCATCCGCGCGCGCCACCCCGACCTGCCGGTGATCCTGCTGACCGCCTGGACCCACCTGGACGCGGCGGTGGACCTGATCAAGGGCGGCGCCGCCGACTACCTTGCCAAGCCGTGGGACGACAACAAGCTGATCGCCACCGTCAACAACCTGATCGAACTGGGACAATCCAAGCGCGCCTTGCAGCAGCGCGTGCAGGCCGAGTTGCGCGAGCGGCGCGAACTGGAACGCGGCTACGATCTGCGCGGCATGGTGTGGCAGGACCCGGCCACCGAACGCGTGGTGCATCTGGCCTGCCAGGTGGCGCGCGCCGACGTGCCGGTGCTGATCATCGGCGCCAACGGCACCGGCAAGGAACGCATCGCCGAGATCATCCAGGCCAATTCCTCGGTGCGCAACGGCCCGTTCGTGGTGCTCAACTGCGGCGCGATACCGTCCGAACTGATCGAGGCCGAACTGTTCGGCGCCGACGCCGGCGCCTACACCGGCGCCGCCAAGGCGCGCGAGGGCAAGTTCGAGGCGGCCGACGGCGGCACCCTGTTCCTCGATGAAATCGGCAACCTGCCGCTGGCCGGACAAATGAAGCTGCTGCGGGTACTGGAGACCGGCCGCTTCGAGCGCCTCGGCTCCAACCGCGAGCGCCAGGTCAAGGTGCGCGTGATCAGCGCCACCAACGCCGACCTGCACGCGATGATCAAGGCCGGCACCTTCCGCGAGGACCTGTTCTACCGCCTGAACGTGATCGAACTGCGGCTGCCGGCGCTGGCGGCGCGCCCGCTGGACATCCTGCCGCTGGCCATGCACTTCCTCGGCCCGCAGCCGCAATTGCAGCTGCATCCGGACGCGCAGGCGGCGCTGCTGGCGCACCAGTGGCCGGGCAATGTGCGCGAGCTGAAAAACGTGATGATGCGCGCCGCGCTGCTGGCCGGCGGCGACATCATCCGCATCGCCGACCTGGGACTGCCGGCCGTCAGCGGCAGCCATGCCAACGGCGCCGGCGCCGCTGAAGAAGCCAGCCGCGAACCGGACCGCGACGCCATCAACCTGGCCCTGAGCCGCGCCGGCGGCGTGGTGGCGCAGGCGGCGGCGGAACTCGGGCTGTCGCGCCAGGCGCTGTACCGCCGCATGGAGCGGCTCGGCATCGTGCGCCCATAATGAAAACCAGCGGCGCCCCGCCGGACCGGGCAGGCCGCGCGTCCGGCAAGGGCGCGTCCTCCTCGCCCTCCGGCAGTGACGACAGCGCCTCCCCGGGCGGCGCCGGGCGCCCGCCTGGCCTGCGCCCGAAGGGCTTCCGCCTTTCACTGCTCACACGCTGGACCGCGATGGTGGGCACCCTGCTCACCGTCGGCATCCTGATCGCACTGGCACTGGAGCACTTCCTGCCCAACAATCACGGACTGGTGATCGCCATCTGCCTGCTGTGCGTGCTGCCGATCTCCATCATCACCATCCGCGCCGAGCTGGAACGCATGCTGTCGCTGTTCCGCGCGCTGACCGGCACCGTCACCAGCTACAAGGATGGCGACTTTTCCTTCAGCCTGCACTGGCCGCAGAACGACGAATTGAGCGACCTGGTGGCGGCGCACAACGACCTTGGCAACGTGCTGCGCCAGCAGCGCCTGGACCTGGTGCAGCGCGAACTGCTGCTCGATACCATGGTGCAGAACACGCCGGTGGCCATGCTGCTGGTCAGCGAGTCCGGCCCCATCGTCTATGCCAACCTGGCCGCACGCCAGCTGCTCCACCAGGGCCGCAAACTGGAAGGCCACAATTTGCAGGAGATCCTGACGGCGGCCTCGCCGGCCCTGCTGGAAGCCTTGGCGCGCGGCGGCGACGGCCTGTTCACCACGCGCGAAGCCGGCGCCGACATCGACGAGGAAGAGGTTTACCATCTGGCGCGCCGCAGCTTCCACCTCAACGGCCGCAAACACGAACTGCTGCTGCTGCGCCAGCTGACCATGGAACTGCGCCGGCAGGAAGTGCAGACGTGGAAAAAGGTCATCCGCGTCATCAGCCATGAGCTGAACAACTCGCTGGCGCCGCTGACTTCCCTGGCCCATTCCGGCGCGGAGCTGGTGCGGCGCGGCCAGACCGAGCGCCTGCCGCAGATCCTGGCCACCATCGAGGAACGCACGCGTCACCTGGAAAGCTTCATCCTCGGCTACGCGCGCTTCGCCAAGCTGCCGGCGCCACGGCTGGAGGCGCAGCAGTGGGCGCCTTTTCTCGACCAGCTGAGCGAACAGGTGGTGTTCCGCCTGATCGGCGAGCCGCCGGCGGAAGCATGCGCCTTCGATCCGGCCCAGCTGGAACAGGCCCTGCTCAACCTGCTGAAGAACGCCCACGAATCGGGCTCGCCGCCCGATCAGGTCAGCCTGGAAGTACGCCAGTTGCACGAAGGCGTGCGCCTCGACGTGCAGGACCGCGGTCCGGGCATGAGCGACGCCGTGCTGACCAACGCCCTGGTGCCGTTCTACTCCACCAAGCGCAGCGGCACCGGCCTCGGCCTGGCGCTGGCGCGCGAGATCGCCGAAGCGCACGGCGGCCGCATCACGCTCAACAACCGTGACGGCGGCGGCCTGACCGTGACCATCATCCTGCCGCAGGGCTGATAAACTACGGGGATGAGCAAGTCCCCCAACACCATACGCTTCGACCAGCCCGGCCATCCGCCGGCGACCATCACCGAACACCAGGGCGTGCGCACCCTGCACCTGGGCACCTCGTGGATACAGGGCGCCATGCGCATCGCCAAGCCCGATCACATCGAGCTCGAATACGTGCAGATGATGATGATGTGGATGCTGTTCAACGACCAGCCGCGCCACATCGTGCAACTGGGCCTGGGCAGCGCCGCGCTGACCAAGTTCTGCTACCGCCGCTTCCCGCAGGCGCGCGTGACGGCGATCGAACTCAATCCCAACGTCATCGCCATGTGCGCGTCGCAGTTCGCCCTGCCGTCCAACGACGAGCGGCTGCAGGTGCGCGAGATGAACGCACTGGACTTCGTGCTCGATCCGGCCAACCGCAACACCGTCGATATCCTGCAGGTCGACCTGTACGACGAAGCCGCGCGCGGCCCGGTGCTGGACACGCAGGAGTTCTACCAGGGCTGCTTCGACGTGCTGCGCGAGGGCGGCATGGTCACCACCAACGTCTTCGGCGACGACTTCACCAACTACGACAAGAATTTGCAGATGATGGAGCTGGTGTTCGACGCCGTGGTGTGGCTGCCGGAAGTCCACGACGCCAACATCGTGGTGATCGCCTTCAAGAACTCGCCGTCGCTGGATTTCAGCGTGCTGTACGAGCGCGCGGCGCAGATCAAAAAAATTTACAACCTGCCGGCCAAGTCCTGGGTCAACGGTCTGAAAGACTGGATGCTCGATCACCAGTAGCATCCAAGCAACACTTTTCTACAATTTTGCAAAAACAATAAGCGCCCTGTTGCGAACTCATTGTCACTCCCGAAAATACATTATTAGTATTTTCGTAACGGCTCACAAAGGCCGTCATCAAATACAAGAGAGAGATCAATGAGCAAAGCCCCTCAATTCAAACAAACCATGCTCGCCGGCGCCATCATGGCGCTGGCGGCACAAGCCGCGTACGCGCAATCCTCCGCTGACGAACAAACCGTGGTCGTGCTGGGCTCCCGCTCGGTAGCCAAGACCGCGCTGGACACCTCGGCTCCGGTCGGCCTGATCGGCCTCAAGGACCTGCAGACCGCAGGCCCGCTGGAACTGGGCAAGCTGCTGCAGACGCTGGACCCGTCGTTCAACTTCTCCACCACCTTCATCAGCGACGGTACCGACTCGATCCGTCCCGCCACCCTGCGTTCGCTGGGACCGGACCAGGTGCTGGTGCTGGTGAACGGCAAGCGCCGCCACCAGCAGGCGCTGGTCAACGTGCAGCAGACCATCGGCCGCGGCTCGGCCGGCACCGACATCAACGCCATCCCGCTGGGCGCCATCCACCACATCGAAGTGCTGCGCGACGGCGCCGCCGCCCAATACGGCTCGGACGCGATTGCGGGCGTGATCAACATCGTGCTGAAGTCGAATGTCGACGAGACGGCGCTGAGCGGCCAGATCGGCACCACCTCGGAAGGCGACGGCGACCTGTATTCGCTCAGCGCCAACCGCGGCTTCGCGCTGGGCGAGAACGGCGGCTACATCAACCTGACCGCCGAAGGGCGCAAGCGCGGCGAGACCAACCGCGCCGGCCCCGACTCGTTGCGGGTCAATCCGCCGCGCGTGACGCAGCACATCGGCGACAGCAATACCAAGGACGGCTACCTGTGGTGGAACGGCGCGCTGCCGATCGACAAGGCCAGCGAGTTCTATGCCTTTGGCGGCGTCTCCAAGCGCAAGAGCGATTCGTATGGCTTCTTCCGCTCGGCCGGCGACGACCGCACGGTGCCGGCCGTGTATCCGAACGGCTTCCTGCCGGCGATCGATACCGACATCAAGGACGCATCCTTCGCCTTCGGCTACCGCCGCGACCTGCCGCGCGACTGGAAGGCCGACGTCAGCATCAACTACGGCCGCAGCGAGCTGGCCTTCCACGAGTCGAACAGCTTGAACGTCAGCTACTGGTACGAGCCCAAGCCGGGCGGCGGCATCTACGCCGAATCGCCGCGCGAGGCCGATACCGGCACGCTGAAGTTCTCGCAGCTGACCTTCAACGCCGACGTCAAGGGACCGGTGCAGATCGGCGGCAGCACCGTATCGCTGGCGACCGGCTTCGAGTACCGCCAGGACAACTACCAGATCGTCGCCGGCGATCCGGTCTCCTATCAGTATGGCCGCACCAACAATCCGGCGCTGATCATCAAGACGCCAAGCGGCGCCACGGCGGCGTCGGGCATCCAGGGCTTCCCCGGCTACACCCCGGCGACCGCGGTGGACTCGGGCCGCCACAACTTCGCGCTGTTCCTCGACGCCGAGACCAAGCCGGTGGATACCCTGACCCTGGGCGGCGCCATCCGCTACGAGGACTACTCGGACTTCGGCAGCACCGTCACCGGCAAGATCAGCGCGCGCTTCGACCCGACCAAGGAAATCGGCTTCCGCGCCAGCGTCTCCACCGGCTTCCGCGCGCCCAGCGTGCAGCAGGAGTTCTACAGCTCCGTCTCGACCAACCTGAATAACGGCGTGCTGACCGAAACCCTGACCGCGCGCCAGGGCAGCTCGGTGACGCAAGCCTTCGGCATCAAGCCGCTGAAGGAAGAAACCTCGGACAACGCCAGCATGGGCGTGGTGCTGCGTCCGGCGAAGAACATGTCGCTGACGGCCGACATCTACCAGATCAAGATCAAGGACCGCATCGTGTTCTCCAGCGAGATCGCACCGGAGGCCGGCGGCGGCCCGATCGCCAACATCCTCAAGCCGTTGGGCGTGGGCCAGGCGCAGTTCTTCACCAACGCGGTGGACACCCGCACGCGCGGCCTGGACATCGTCGGCGAGCACACCACCAAATTCGACGCATCCACCCTGGTGCTGTCGGGCCAACTGGGCTTCAACAAGACCGAAGTGACCAAGCGCCACTCGACGTCCTCGGTGCTGACCGGCGAACAGCTGTTCGACAAGTCGCAGGTGACGCTGCTGGAGCACGGGCAGCCGCGCAAGCACCATGTGGTCGCCGGCGACTACACCACCGGTCCATGGAACCTGAACGTGCGCGCCAACTACTACGGCGAGGTGGAAGCGGAAAACTTCAGCCCCCTGCAGAAGTGGGATGCGCGCTGGCTGGTCGACTCCTCGCTGCGCTATGGTTTCAGCAAGCGCACCTTCCTCAGCGTGGGCGTGAACAACATGTTCAACCAGCTGCCCAATCTGTGGACCAACGGCGGCGACTTCCCCAAACTGGGCTTCACCCGCTGCTGGGAGACCTGCCCTATCGGCGTGAACGGCCGTTCGTTCTACGTACGGGCCGATACCGCGTTTTAACGACGCCCTGCCGCCACCGCGTCCGGTCTGTCGCCGGCACGGTTGGCGGCGCAGTGTGCGGCATAAGCGGCGAGATGCACCACCGCCGCCAGCTGCTTCACCAGCGCATCCATCTGCTCGGCCGGCACCTGCGCGTAGCCGAGCATCAGCCCTCGCCAACCTGACACGCCCTGTGTATCGTGCCGGCTGAGCGCATTGACGCAGACGCCGTAGGCCTGTACCTGCGCCGCCACCGCGACATCATCGATGCGCGCGTCATGGAAGCGCAGCGACAGATGCATCCCCGCCGACCCGCCATGCACCGCCGCCACCGAACCCAGATGCGTCTCCAGCGCCGCCACCAGCGCATCGCGCCGCTGCCGGTAGAGGCGGCGCATGCGCCGCAGATGCAGGACGAACTGGCCGCTGCGCAGGAACTCCGCCAACGCCATTTGCTCCGCCACCCGTCCGCGTGACGACGACTGCGCACGCATCCGCGCGAACGCCTGCGCCAACCCGGCCGGCACGACCACGAAACCGATGCGCAGCGAGGGGAACATGGTCTTGCTGAAGGTGCCCAGATAAACCACCGGCGCATCCTGCGCCAGCCCCTGCATGGACGACAACGGCGCGCCGTCATGGCGGAACTCGCTGTCGTAGTCATCCTCGATGATCAACGCGCCCGCCGCGCGCGCGGACGCGATCAGTGCATGTCGCCGCCCCAGGCTCAGTACACTGCCGGTCGGGTACTGATGCGAAGGCGTGGTGTAGATCAGGCGCGGTGGCCGCAGCAGCCAGTCATCGCCGGCCGGCGCCATGCCCTCGTCGTCCACGTCGATGCCGGCCACCGCCAGCCCGGCTGCGCGCGCGGCCGCCAGCGCGCCGCTATAGCCGGGATTTTCGATCCAGATGGTGTCGCCGTCATCGGCCAGCGCGCGCATGCACAGATCCAGGCTGCTCTGGGTGCCGTCCGTGATGAATACCTGGCCGGCGTCGCACAGCACCCCGCGCGATGCGCGCAAATGGTCGGCGATGGCCGCCCGCAATGCCGTCTCCCCCGCCGGATCGCCGTAGTTCAGCTGCGCCACCGACAGCGTCCGCATGGCGCGCTCCAGCATGCGCCGCCACAAAGCCAGCGGGAAGTGGTCGAGCGCGGGCACGCCGGGCACGAAAGCCCCCATGCGGTCGGCGGGACCGTGCACCGGCCGCAGATCGCGCACGCGCCGCGACAGGCCCGCCTGCGACACCGACGGCGCGCGTGGCGCGGGCGTGCGCTCCGGCGCCACGGCCGCCACCAGCGTTCCGCGCCGGTCGGTGACGACAAATCCCTCGCTGGCCAGCTGTTCATATGCATACAGCACCGTGTTGCGCGCCACGCCCAGCTCCTCCGCCAGTGCGCGCGACGCGGACAGGCGGGTGCCGGCGGCGAGTGTGCCCTTGCGGATCGCATCGCGCAGACATTCGTGCAGCAGGCGCTGGCGCGGCCAGCCGCGATGGCCATGCTGTTCCACGTATCCGTTGATGAGCAACACCAGATCCATCATGGCTCCATAAAAATAGCGATTGCTGGACCTTTTTATAGAGCCAGCATCTCATTATATTCAGGTTTTTTGGACACCGAAATGAATCCTCCCACCGCACGAACCAAGGTACGCCGCATCCCGACCAATGCGCACTACGATGCCGCCACGCTGCATGCCATCATCGATGAGGCGTATCTATGCCACATCGCCTTCAGCGACGACAAGGGCACGCACTGCATTCCCACCGCGTGCTGGCGTGACGGGGATTACCTGTATATCCACGGCTCCAACGGCAGCCGCATGCTCAAACGTCTGATGGCGGATGAATGCTGCGTCACCATCACGCATCTGGACGGGCTGGTGATGGCGCGGTCGGCGTTGAGCCATTCGATGAACTACCGCTCGGGCATGGTCTATGGGCGATTCGAAGTGGTGGAAGGCGCGGCGGCGCGACACGCCATGGGAACCTTCATGGATAAACTGGCGCCGGGCCGCCAGGCGGAGATACGTCCGGGCTCGGACAAGGAATATGCCGCCACCACGGTGATGCGCATTCCGCTGGCGGAAGCCGCGTGTAAGGCGCGCAGCGGCGCCCCCAGCGACGACGAGGAAGACCTGGCATGGCCGGCATGGGCGGGCGTGCTGCCTTTCATGCGCGCGCAACTGGCGCCGGTCGCCGATCCGGGCTGCACGATCACGGCGCCGGACTATGTGTGCCGCTGGCAGAAATAGCCCGGCTTACGCCAGCTCCAGCTCTTCGATCAACCGCGCAAGATACGCGCGATCGGCGCCGTCGATGGCTTTGAGCGGCAAAGGCAGGCATGGCGACCTGGCCAGCGAAAGCAGGCTGGCGGCAGCCGCCGTGACGCGCAGGCTGCCGCCATGGCAGGCAATCAGATCCCAGTAGGGCTGCAACCGCGCCGACAAGCGCGTGGCCTGCGCCGCGTCGCCGCGCTGGGCGGCGCGGGCAATCGCCAGCGCGGTTTTCGGGAACAGGCCGCCAATGACCGAATACCAGGCTTCGCAACCCGCGTTCATGCCGGTGGCGCCGAACCAGTCGCCGCTGACGCCAATGGTGACGTGCGCAGGTATCAGCGCGCGCAACCGCTGCACGCGCGCAGTCGCTTCCGCCGCATCGGACGGCACGCCGGGGATCTTGATCGAACCGATGTTGGGCAACTGCGCGATGCGGCCGTGCAGCTCGTCGCTGAACTGAAAATTGGCGGTGCCGGGATTGTCGTACACGCACATGGGCACCGACAGGCTGCGCGCCACCGCCTCGTAGTGAGCGTACACCTCCTCCGGCGCCAGCTTCTGGTAGGAGACAGGCGCCAGCAGCACGGCGCTGGCCCCGGCCTTCTGTGCATCCTCCGCCAGCAACAGCACGTCGCGCGTGCGCAGCGCGCCGATGCCGATCATGACGGGAACATCGCCCGCATGTTCCACCGCGATGCGTGCCACCCGGGCGCGCTCCCCGCGCGACAGATAGGCATAGCTGCCCGTCGAGCCCAGCGCGCCGATCGAATCGACGCCGGCCGCGGCCAGACGCTCGACCAGGCCGGCGAACGCGGTTTCGTCGATGTCCTGCTCGTCCATGGGCGTCAAGGGAAATGCACTGAGTCCGGTGAACATGCGTATGCTCCTGAGTCAAAGGTTCGGCATATCATACCGCGCGGCGTGTCGCTGCTCGCGCCACCACAGAGCCAGCATGGCCAGTACGAACAGCAGCGCAAACGGCTTGGCCGGCAGTGCGCCACGCTCACCGGCTTCCGCCGGCGGGACAGTCGCGGTGAGCGCGTCCGCCGCGGGCCTGGCGGTGACGGCAGGGGCGAAACGCGCGGCATACAATTCGGTCGCATCGCGGCGCAGGGCTTTCTGCCATCCCGGCCAGTCACCCTGCGCGTAGACGTACTCCATGCCGGCGTCGGCCATCCCTTCCGCGTTGAATCGCATCCAGCCGGCCTTTTGCGGCCAGAATGCGGTGCAAACGCCATCCGCCTTGTCCGCACGCGGCTGCAGCGACAACGCCGCATAGCCGTCCGCCCTCAGCGCCGTTTGCGGCTTGACGCCTTGTGCGCATATCTCGGAGCGCAGGCCGGGCAGCGGCATCGGATCGCTCATCTGCCAGACGGTTTTCTGCATGCTGGCCAGCGCGATCTTGTCCATCGTGTTCTGCCACCACAGGGCCAGCGCCTGCGGTGCGCTGATGGCGTACTTGTGCCAGTCCGACACGCCAATCCAGATGACGCGACCGCTGCCCACATCGCGCTGCCACATCCACGGCTGTTTCCTGTTGTCGCGCGCCAGGACCGACCAGGGCGCCATCGCGTTCTCCGCCGGATTCAGCGTGGAGGGCGGCATCGCCAGCGGGCCGCCGAACTGCCGCATCTCCTCCTGCTCGGTGGTCGGCGATTGCGGATGCAGAGACAATCCCAGGTCGCGCTGCCATATGCCCGCGTCGGCAGCATTCCCGCCCAAGATCACCAGCGGCACGCCCTTCTCGGCCTGGGCCAGCAGCGCGCCCCGCGCGGAAGCGCTCAGGTGTTCGACATAGGCAGCATCGACGAAGATCGCGTTGGGAGATGTCAGCGGCGCGCGCGCCGTCTCGCCGCGCGTGATCGCCTTGCCCAGCGTGACATTCCAGTCTAGGATCGCGCTGCCGTCAGACAGCAGCTGGTTCAGCGCGCGCGCATCGAACGACGGCGCATCGAAGCGGCCCTGTATCTGCAAAGGTACGGCGTCCCTGACCTGCAACGGGATCGGCCCCTGGGCGACGGTCTTGCCGGCGGCATCCAGCAGGCGTGCCTGCAGCACCATGGTCTCCGCCACCGGCGGCAGCCATTGCACCGACAGCTGAGCCGCCGCGACAGCGGTACCGGAATCGGCCAGCACCCGCTTGTTCTCCGCCAGCAGTTGCAACCGCCACGCCGGCTGCGATGGCGGACGGCGGACCGACAGCGTGAAGATGCGGCCCAGGGATGTCGAGCGCGGGAAATCCAGCCACAGCAAATCGCCGCCCGCCGGCGCTTGCCATTTCACCGGCCGCGCGGGAAGATCGCGCCACTCCGCTTCGCGCACGCCGTCGCCGCTCAGGAGAATGCCGGCGGCGCGCGGAATCGCCAGCCTGTCGGCTTCGCTGATGCGGCCGGCCGTCGTATCGACGGCCCGCTCGCCGGCCGCACCGCCAGCCTGGCGCACATCGGCGATCGCCACCGCCA
>NZ_SPVG01000091.1 GCF_004614165.1 Duganella callida
GCGACCGGCCCCCCAGCCATCGCCCCAGCCGACGCCCCCACCGGCGGCACCCTGCCCGCGCCACAACCGGCGCCGTCCGCCGGCGGCGGCCTGTTCCAGACCTCGCTGGCCCTGCTGTTCGTGATCGCCCTGATGCTGGGCCTGGCCTGGCTGACCAAGCGCTACGCGCCCAAGAGCTTCGGCGCCGGCAACAGCAACGTCAAGCTGGTCGGCGCGCTCAGCGTCGGCGCGCGCGAGCGCATCCTGGTGGTGGAAGTGGGTGAGCAATGGATCGTGGTCGGCGCCTCGCCCGGCCGCATGAACGCGCTGGCCACCATGCCGCGCCAGGAAAGCAGCGAGCCGGCCGTCCCGGCCACGCTGCCGGCCGCCAACTTCGCCGCCTGGTTCAAACAAACGATAGAAAAACGCAATGGCCAATAAGCTGTCCGGCTACCTCCAGCCCGCGCTGTTGCTGGGCGCCCTGGCCCTGCCCGCGCTGGCCGGCGCCGATTCCAGCATCGGCATCCCCGCCCTGACCTCCACGCCTGGCCCGGCCGGCAGCACCAATTACACGCTGCCGATCCAGACCATGCTGCTGATGACGGCGCTGACCTTCATCCCGGCCGCGCTGCTGCTGATGACGGCCTTCACCCGCATCATCATCGTGCTGTCGCTGCTGCGCCAGGCGCTCGGCACGCAGTCGGCGCCGCCCAACCAGGTGATGGTCGGCCTGGCGCTGTTCCTGACCCTGTTCGTGATGGGGCCGACCTTCGACAAGATTTACAACGAAGCCTACCTGCCGCTGGAGCAAAACAAGCTGACCATGATGGAGGCGATGGACAAGGCCGCCAATCCATTAAAAACTTTCATGTTGAAGCAGACCCGCCAGGCCGACCTGGCGCTGTTCGTCAAACTGTCGCGCAGTCCCGCCCTGCAGGGGCCGGAAGACGTGCCGCTGCGCATCCTGGTGCCGGCCTTCGTCACCAGCGAACTGAAAACCGCGTTCCAGATCGGCTTTGCCATCTTCATTCCATTTCTGATTATCGATATGGTGGTCGCCTCTGTACTTATGTCGATGGGTATGATGATGATGTCGCCGGCGGTGATTTCGCTGCCGTTCAAACTGATGCTGTTCGTGCTGGTGGACGGCTGGCAGCTGCTGCTGGGCTCGTTGGCCCAGAGCTTCTACTAGGAGAGCGCCATGACCCCGGAAAGCGTGATGACCCTGGGCCGGCACGCCATGGAAGTGACCCTGATGATCGCCGCGCCGCTGTTGCTGGTGGCGCTGATCATCGGTCTGGTGGTCAGTATCTTCCAGGCTGCAACCCAGATCAATGAACAGACCTTGTCCTTCATCCCCAAGCTGGTCGGCATCTTCGTGGCGCTGGTGGTGGCCGGTCCGTGGATGTTGTCGGTCATGCTCGATTACATGCGCGAAGTATTCGGCGGCATCCCGCTGCTGGTCGGTTAGCAAGTGTAACAATTACCAAATTACTAAAAACTTCGTCTAGAATACGAAAAGATGCCGGACGGAAATGTAACAGACCCTCATGATTACCGTCTCTTCCGCCGATATCAATATCTGGATCGCTGGTCTGCTGTGGCCGCTGACGCGCATCCTTGGCCTGATCGCCGCCTCGCCGCTGTTCGGTAACAGCGCGGTGCCGGCCAGCGTCAAGGTCAGCCTGGGCGTCGGGCTGGCGGTGATCGTCGCGCCGGCGGTGCCGGCCTGGCCGGCGACCGACCCGCTATCGCTGGCCGGGCTGCTGATCGTCATGCAGGAAATGCTGATCGGCCTGGCGATGGGCTTCAGCATCCGCATCATTTTTGCGGCGGTGGAGCTGGCCGGGGAGATTTCCAGTCTGACCATGGGCCTGGGGTTCGCGACGTTTTTCGATCCGACCACCTCGGGCCGTTCGTCGGCGATCAGCCAGTTCCTGTCGCTGGTGGCGACGATGGCGTTCCTGGCGCTGAACGCCCACCTGGTGCTGCTGTCGGCGCTGGTGGAAAGTTTTTACACGCTGCCGGTGTCCAGTCTGCCGATCTACGGCGGCGGCTTCAAGCAGATGGCCGACTGGGGCGGGCGCATCTTCAGCACCGGCGTGCAGCTGTCGCTGCCGGTGGTGGCGGCTTTACTGATTACCAACGTGGCGCTCGGGATCTTGACGCGCGCCGCGCCGCAGTTGAATTTGTTCGGGATCGGATTTCCGATCACATTGGGTGTAGGTTTGCTGGTGGTTGCCATGACGCTCCCGTACTTGGGAACACCAGTGCAAAACCTGTTTTTGGATGGCATAGAACGGGCGCGGCTGATGCCGCGCACATGGTCACAACGACAAGCTGTAGCGAAACCGGCACAGTCGCCGGTACGCCCGCCGGGTCTGGGACCATAGGAAGTTACTAGCCCATAGGCATTTTTTTGGTTTCCGTGTGGCAATTTAGCGCGTATCATGGAAGCTTCCCGGGAGAACCCTGTAATGAGCACAATCGTTCCTACTCTGACGACCGACGACATCGCCCACTGGACGAGCACGAATATCGCCGCGCTGACCAGCGAGGACATGCAGGCGTTTTCCTCCGACCAGATCGCCGCGCTGTCGTCGGCCAATCTGCGCGCGTTGACGACGACACAACTGTCGCGCCTGAGTCTGGACGGTGTGGCCGGCCTGTCAACCGCCGCCATCCCGGCGCTGAGCAGCGCTCAGCTGGGTGCGCTCACGCTGGACCAGACCGCCGTGCTCAACAGCGACCAGCTGATCGCGCTGTCGTCGCAGAGCATGCAGGGCTTCACCACCCGCCAGCTGAATGCGCTGACGCCGGCGCAGTTCGCCGCGCTGGAGACGCGCGATGTGCGCGCCCTGACCACCTTGCAAGTCAGCAGCATCGGCACCGACCAGATCACCAGCATCAGCACCGACCAGCTGATTTCGCTGAGCGCGCAGCAGCTGACGGCCATCAGCACCCGCGCCATCAACAGCCTGGCCAGCGACCAGCTGGCCGCGCTGGTGTCCAACCAGCTGCAGCAACTGACCACCACCCAGCTCAACGCGCTGGACGCCTATCACCTCGGCCTGCTGTCCACCGACCAGATCGCCCAGCTCAGCACGCTGCAAATCAGCACGCTGAAGACCGCCAGCATCCAGGCCCTCAGCAGCGACCAGTTCGGCGCGATGGAAACGCGCGACCTGATCTGGCTGACCAGCCAGCAGATCCGCGCCCTCACCGGCGACCAGCTGCTGGGCCTGAGCACCGACCAGGCGCACGCGCTGCGCAGCAACGAAATCGCGGCGCTGCGCTCGGACCAGATCGGCATTCTCAGCACCGACCAGTTGGTTGCGCTCAATTCGCTGGCGCCGCTGACCTCGGCCCAGATCGCCGGCCTGACGACCGACCAGATCACCGCGCTGCGCACCCAGACCATCACCGCGCTGAGCTCGGCGCAACTGGCGGCGCTGAACGCCGACCAACTGCTGGGTCTGAATTCCGACCAGATCGTCGCGCTCAGCACCAGCCAGATCCAGGCGCTGAGCACGCGCACCCTGGGCCAGCTCAGCACCGACCAGGTGCAGTACATCGAGAGCCGCGACATCGCCGTGCTGAGCACGGCCCAGCTGCGCAGCCTGAGCAATGAACAGACGGCGGCGTTGTCGACCGCCCAGGTGGCCGCGATCGGCACCGACGCCATGGCCGGCCTGCGCGCCGACCAGCTGGGCGCGATGAGCACCGACCAGATCGCGGCGCTGAAGACCTTGACCACACTCAACACGGCGCAAATCCGCGGCCTGACCAGCGACCAGATCGCCGCCCTCGACACGCGCGACACCGTGGCGCTGACCAGCACCCAGCTCAACGCGCTGAGCGACGAGCAGCTGCTGGCCCTGACCACCGACCAGATCGTCGTGCTCAGCAGCAGCCAGATCGGCGCGCTCGGCACCCGCACCGTCAGCACGCTCAGCACGGCGCAGATCGCGGCCATCGAAACGCGCGACATCCGCGCCCTGACCACGGCCCAGATCCGCGCGCTGACCAGCGACCAGCTTCTGGCGCTGACCACCGGCCAGCTGTACTCGCTGACCACCGAAGATGCGCAGGCGCTGCGCCCGGACCAGCTGGCGGTGATGAGCACCGACCAGATCCTGGCGCTGAAATCGCTGCTGCCGCTGACCACCATGCAGGTGTCGGCACTGACCACCGACCAGATCGCCGCGCTGACGACGGCCGCGATCACGCTGCTGACCACCACCCAGCTGGCCTCGCTGAACGCCGACCAGATCCACGCGCTGACCAGCGACCAGCTGGCCGCGCTGAGCACCGGCCAGGCGCAATCGCTGACCACCGCCATGCTGGCGGCGCTGAGCACCGACCAGGTGCAGGCGCTGGAAACCGCCGATTTCGCGGTGCTGACCACCAGCCAGATCCGCGCGCTGGCCACGGCCCAGATCGCGGCGCTGACCACCGACCAGATCGCCGCCCTGAGCACCAATGACGAGCGAGCGCTGACCGCCGAGCAGATCGCCGCCCTTACCACCGACCAGATCGTCGCGCTGAAATCGCTGGCGCCGCTGACCAGCGCGCAGATCCAGGCGCTGACCACCGACCAGCTGGTGGCGCTGGAAACCCGCGACGTGGTGGCGCTGACCAGCAGCCAGCTGGCGGCGCTGACCGCGCAGCAGGTGCAGGCCCTGACCAGCGACCAGATCATCGAGCTGACCACCGCCCAGTACGCGGCAATGAGCACCGCCATGCTGAACGCGCTGACCAGCGCGCAGATCGGCCAGATCGAAACGCGCGACATCGCCGCGCTCGGCAGCGCCCAGGTCGGCCGCCTCGGCACCGACCAGCTGGCCGCGCTGCAGAGCGACCAGTTTGCCGCCCTCAGCAGCAGCGCCATCGGCGCCCTCAACGCCGACCAGATCGGCGTGCTGGGCACCGACCAGCTGAACGCGCTGAGCACCCTGGCCGGCATGTCCAGCCGCCAGATCGGCGCGCTCACCACCGCCCAGATCGCCGGCCTGTCGACGCGCAACCTCACCAGCCTGGCCACCAGCCAGCTGGGCGTGCTCAGCGCCAGCCAGTTGCAGGCGCTGACCACCGACCAGATCGTCGCGCTGAGCGCGGGCCAGTTCCGCGGCCTCAGCGGCGCCAGCCTGGCGGCGCTGAATTCCGACCAGCTGCTGGCGATCGAGACGCGCGACATCGCCGCGCTCGACAGCAGCCAGGTCAACAAGCTGACCACCGGCCAGCTGGCCGTGCTGCAGACCAGCCAGATCCGCGCGCTGAGCACCACCGCCGCGGCCGGCCTGACCACCGACCAGATCGCCGCGCTGAGCAGCGACCAGCTGGACGCGCTGAGCAGCCTGGCGGTGCTGACCACGGTGCAGATCGGCGCGCTCACCAGCGACCAGGTCAGCACCATCACCACCGCCGACCTGGTCACGCTGGGCACCCGCCAATTGGCCGCGCTGAGCAGCAGCCAGCTGCGGGCGCTGGGTACCGACCAGATCGTCGCCCTGACCACGCTGCAGATCGCCGCGCTGAGCACCGGCGCCATCGCCGCGCTCAGCACGGCCGCGATCGCCGCCATCGAGACGCGCGACATCCGCGCCATGAAAACCTCGCAGATCGCGCGCCTGAGCACCGACCAGGTGCGCGCGCTGGGCAGCGACCAGATGGCCGCGCTGACCTCGTCCGAAGTGCGGGCCCTGACCCAGGACCAGTTGGCCGCGCTGGGCAGCGACCAGTTGGCCGCGCTGAGCCTGGCGCCGCTGAGCACGACGCAAATCAGCGCCTTCAGCACCGCCCAGATCGCCGCGCTGAGCACGCGCACGCTGGCCACGCTGGGCACGGCCCAGGTGGCGTCGCTGAGCGACGTGCAGGCGGCCGCCATCACCACCGACCAAATCGTAGCCCTGAGCACCAGCCAGGTGCGGGCGCTGAGCACGGCCGCGCTGGCCGCGCTCGGCACCGACCGCATCGCCCTGCTCAGCAATGCCGACCTGGTGGCGCTGACCACGCGCCAGCTCGGCGTGCTGACCACCAGCCAGCTGGCGGCGCTGAGCACCGACCAGCTGCGCGCGCTGACCACCCAGGAAATCGCCGCGCTGACCGTCGGCCAGCTGAGCAGCCTGAGCGACGCCGCGCTCGACGCGCTGCAAACGCTGGCGGCGCTGAGCACCGTGCAGCTGAGCGCGCTGACCACCGACCAGATCGCCGGCCTCAACCTGGCCGACCTGCGCTCGCTGAAGACCGGCCAGATCGCCGCCCTGGGCAGCCGCCAGGTGGCGGCGCTGACCACCGACCAGATGGCCGGCCTGACCACCGCGCAGTTGCGCTCGATCGGCACCGGCGCCATCCAGGCGCTCAGCACCGCCCAGATCGGCGCGCTGAGCAACAGCGGCCTGGCCAGCCTGAGCACGCGCCAGATCCAGGCGCTGAGCACCGACCAGGTGCGGGCGCTGAGCACGCGCCAGATCCAGGCCCTGACCACGCAGGAAATCGCGGCGCTGACGCCGGACCAGAAAGCGGTGCTGACCAGCGACCAGTTCGCGGCCCTGCCGTCGCTGGCCAGCTTCTCGACCGCGGCCATCGCGGCGCTGACCACCGACCAGATCGCGTCCATGCCGCTGAACATCCTGGCCGGCCTCACCACCGCCCAGATCGCGTCGCTGACCACCGACCAGGCCTATGCGCTGACGTCGGACGAGATCGTCGCGCTGACCACCGCGCAGGTGCGCTCGCTGACCGCCGACCAGCTCGGCGCGCTGAGCACCGCCCAGGTGCAGGCGATCGAGCTGGCCGACCTGCAGGCGCTGAACAGCCGCCAGGTCACCGCCCTGACCACCGACCAGGTCAGCCATCTGCTGCTGAGCCAGGTGGCCGGCCTGAGCACCCAGATGATCGCCGCGCTGAGCACCCAGCAAGTCCACGCGCTGACGACCGACCAGCTCGGCGCGCTGGCCACGCTGGCGCCGCTGACCAGCCGCCAGATCGGCGCGCTGACCACCGCCCAGGTCGCCAGTCTGGGCAGCATCGCCACGCTGAAGACCAGCCAGATCGCCGGCCTCACCAGCGCCCAGATCGGCGCGCTGACCACCGACCAGATCGTCGCCCTGACCACCGGCCAGGTGCGCAGCCTGAGCACCGCCACCATCGGCGGCCTGAGCACCGACCAGGTGGCCGCCATCGAGGCGCTCGACATCGCCGTGCTGAGCACCGCCCAGGTGGCCGCGTTCACCACGCGCCAGATCACCGCGCTGAGCCTGAGCCAGCTGGGCGCGTTCACCTCGGCCGAGATTGCCGCGCTGACCACCAGCCAGCTGGGCGCCATGAGCACCGACCAGTTCGCCGCGCTGGGCAGCCTGGCCGGCCTCGGCACCAAGCAGATCGCCGGCATGTCGTCCGACCAGATCATCGCGCTGACGCCGAGCCAGGTGGCCAACCTGAAGACCTCGCAACTGGCCGCGCTCAGCAGCACGCAGATCCAGTACCTGAGCGGACCGCAGATCGTGGCGCTGACCACCGCGCAGATGCGCTCGCTTTCGCCGGCCGTGATCGCCGCCCTGACGTCGGCGCAGCTGAACGCGCTCGAAGACGTGGACCTGCGCGCCCTGACCTCGGTGCAGATCGCCGCCCTGACCAGCTCGCAGTTGGGCTCGCTGTCGCTGGGCCAGTACGGTTTGCTGACCACCCAGGAAATCGCCGGCCTCAGCACACGCCAGATCGGCTACCTGAGCAACGCCCAGTTGAGCGCCCTGAGCAGCCTGGCCGCGCTCACCACCAACCAGGTGCGCGCGCTGACCACGGACCAGCTGAGCAATATGTCGGTCGGCACGCTGACCGGCCTCAGCACGCGCCAGCTGGCCGCGCTGGACGGCGACCAGGCCGACGGCCTGACCGCCGCCCAGGTGATCGCGCTGTCGACCCAGCAAGCGCGCGCGCTGTCGCTGGACCTGCTGTCGCACCTGAACCAGACGCTGGTCGAGGCGCTGGAGAATGAAGACTTCGCCGCACTCAACACCAGCCAGTTGCGCGCGCTGACCACCGACCAGATCGGTTGGCTGTCGACCCAGCAGCTGCACGCGCTGGGCAGCGCCAGCATCGCCGCCTTCAGCGCCGCCCAGATCGGCGCGATGACGCCGGCCCAGCTGGCGGCGCTGGGCAATCTGTCGGACTACACCACCAGCCAGATCGCCGGGCTGTCGACCGACCGCATCCACGCCCTGACAGCCGACGATATTGCCGCCCTGAGCACGCGCCAGATCGCCGCGCTGACCTCGACCCAGCTGGCGGTGTTCGAGAGCGAGCAATTGCAGGCGCTGAGCGGCGCGCAGATGGCGGCGCTCAGCACGCGCGCGATCGCCGGCCTGGACCCGGCCAACATGGCTGGCATCGATGCGGAAGACATGGCTTTCCTGAAATCGGCGCAACTGGCGGCGCTCAGCAGCGACCAGCTGGTGGCGCTGAGCGCCGACCAGATCGCCGCATTGAGCACGCAGGGACTGGTCGGCATCAAGTCGCAACAGATCGCGGCGCTGACCCCGGACCAGCTGAACGCACTGGCGGTCAGCGGCTTGTCCACGACCCAGGTCCGGGCGCTGACGGCGGACCAGCTGGCCGCGCTGAGCGCCGACCAGATCGCCGCCATGAAGACCAACCAGTTTGCCGCGCTGACCAGCGGCCAGGTCAGCGGCCTGACGGCGGAGCAGATCATCGCGCTGGACACCGGCGACCTGGTGGCCATGAACACCCGCACCCTGCAGGCCCTGAGCGCGGCCCAGATCGCCGCGATCGAAGGCCAGGACCTGGCCGCGCTGCGTTCGGGCCAGATGGCCGCGCTGACGCCGGACCAGATCACCGCCCTGATTGCCGATCAGATGGCCTACTTCAGCACCGGCGCCATCAGCGGCATGACCACTGCCCAGATCGCCGTGCTGACTGCCGACCAACTGATCGCCCTGACCGGCGGCCAGTTGCGCGCGCTGAGCACGCGCGCCATCGCCGCGCTCACGCCGGACCAGTTTGCCGCCATCGAGGCTGAAGACATCAGCGCGCTGACGACGGCGCAGATTGCCGCCCTGACCACCAACGACATGCAAAGCATCACCGCCGACCAGCTGCAGGCGCTGACCTCGGCGCAGGTGCGCGCGCTGACCTCGGCGCAAGTCGGGGCGCTGAGCACCGCGCAGCTGGCCATGATCCCGATCGGCTGGCTCGGCACGCGCCAGATTCCGGCGCTGAACGGCGGCACGCTGGCCAACCTCAGCGATGACCAGCTGAACGCGCTGACCACGGCCCAGGTCGCGGTACTGTCGAGCGCCCAGATCACATCCCTCAATACGCACCAGATCCAGGTGCTGACGGTGGCCCAATGGCGCGCCATGAACGAGGCCGCGCTGCGCGCGCTCACCAGCGACCAGCTGGCCAACATGGAAGCGGAAGACCTGGGCGGCCTGAAAACCAACCAGCTGGCCGCGCTCAGCACCGCCCAGATCGCGCAGCTCAGCGCCGCCCAGATGGGCCAGCTGAGCACCGGCGAGATCGCCGCGCTGACCCAGGCCCAGATCAAGGTGCTGCGCACCGAACAGCTGGCGGGCCTGAGCACGCTGAATCCGCTGACCACCGCACAGTTCAGCGTGCTGACCAGCGACCAGCTGCGCTCGCTCGATGGCGCCCTGCTGGCGACGCTGAAGACCTCGCAGATCGCCTCGCTGACCAAGGCGCAGTTGCCCAACCTGAGCACGGCCCAGCTGGTGGCGCTGACCACCGCGCAGACCCGCGCGCTGGCGCTGACCGCCCTGCCGGGCCTGACCACGGCGCAGATCGCGTCGATGGAAGTGGACGACGTGGCGGCGCTGAGCACCGCCCAGCTCGGTGTGTTGTCCACCGACCAGTTCCGCTCCCTGACCGCCGACCAACTGGCCGGCATGAAGACCAGCCAGATCGGCGGCATCACCGCCAACGACATCAAGGCACTGAGCACGGCCCAGCTGAACGCGCTGTCCACGCTGGGCACGCTGAACGCCACCCAGGTGGCGGCGCTGACCACGGCTCAGCTCAGCGCGCTCGACGACGACAGCTTCCAGTCGCTGCGCTCGGCCCAGATTGCGGCGCTGAAATCGACCCAAGTGCAGCAGTTGTCCACCACCCAGATCGGCAACCTGACCACGGCGCAGATCGCCGGGCTGACGTTGTCGTATCTGGCCACTTCGCAACTGCAGTCGCTGGGCGCGACCGCGCTGGCCGGCATCACCACCGCCCAGATCGGCAAGCTCAGCACCACGCAACTGACGGCGCTCACCGGCGTCCAGCTGAACGCGCTGTCGACCCGTACGCTGGATGCGCTGACGGCGGCGCAGATGAAATCGCTGACCGCCGCGCAGCTGGGCAGCATGAGCACGCTGAACGCCTTCACCACCGGGCAGATCCAGGCGCTGACCTCGGCCCAGGTCAACGTCATCAGCGACAACCTGTTCGACACGCTGAGCACGCGCCAGCTGGCCGCGCTCGGCTCGGCGCAGGCACAGGGCATCACCGTGGTGCAGATGAACACCCTCACCACGGCCGAGATCGGCGTGCTGTCGACCGCGACGCTGAACGCGCTCGGCTCCGATCAGCTGGCCACGCTGGACGCGGCCGACATGGCGGCGCTCAAGACCACGCAGCTGGCCGGCCTGAAGACGGCCACCATCCAGCTGCTGAGCGCGACCCAGATCGCCGCGCTGACCACGGCGCAGATCCACTCGCTGCAGACCAATGTGCTGAAAGGCTTCACCACGGCGCAGATCGCCGCGCTGTCGATGGCGCAGGTGAAGGCGTTGTCGGCGGCGCAAGTGGCGGCGCTGTCGTCCGACCAGAAGGCGGTGCTGCCGTCGGCCAGCCCGCTGGTGCTGGACCTGGACGGCAACGGCATCAAGACCCTGGACATCGACGCCGGCGTGCAGTTCGACCTGCGCGCCGACGGCAGCAAGGTGCACACCGGCTGGGTCGGTTCCGGCGACGGCCTGCTGGCCCTGGACCGCAACCACGACGGCGTGATCAACGACGGCGGCGAATTGTTCGGCACCGCGACCAACGGCGCCAATGGCGGCAAGGCCAGGGACGGCTTCGCCGCGCTGGCCGATCTCGACACCAACCACGATGGCGTGATCGACAGCAAGGACGCGCAGTTCGGCGACCTGCGCGTGTGGGTGGACGCCAACGCGGACGGCGTCAGCCAGGCCGACGAACTGAAGACGCTGGCCTCGCTGCACATCGCCAGCCTGGCGGTGGGCGCGCAGCAGACCAGCGTGGTCGACCAGGGCAACTGGATCGGCCTGCAGTCGAGCTATACCAGCACCGATGGCGCCACGCACGAGGTGGCCGACGTCTGGTTCCTGGCCGACCGCGCCAATGCGGCCAGCACGGCCGTCAGTGGCGCCGCCGCCGCGCTCAACAGCTACAGCGTCCAGGCCGGCAGCGCTGCCGCGGCCGGCAAGCTGGAAATGCCGTCGTCCGCCAGTGCGCTGAGCCACCAGGTGGCGGCGCTGGCCGGCCAGTTGCAGCATTACCAGGCCACCGCCATGCTGAGCGGTGCGGCCACGGCCCAGCACGACGACTGGCTGCGCAAGCAGGTCAGCACGCAGGGCATGCTGGCGGCAAAATAAGCCGGCAGCCGCAAACAAAAACGCCCAGCTCGCGAGCTGGGCGTTTTTGTTGGTCGGCGCCGAACGCCGGCCGTTCAGTTGATGTAATTGAACAGCGACAGGCCGGACATGGTAGTAAAGGACTTTTGCGCCGCCGTCAGCGTGGTCTGCTGCTGGGTGAACAGCGAGATGGCGGCCACATAGTCGAGATCCTGCAGACCGGACAGGGTGGTCTGGTATTGCAGGTTCAGATCGTCGCCGGCACTGTCCAGGTAATCGATCTCCTTCAGCCGCGAGCCCACCGCCGCCGACACCGACAGGATGTTGTCGCTGGCATTGTCGATGTTGACTTCCAACTGGTTCAGCTTATTGTTCAGCAAGGTCTGGCCGGCCGGGCCATCGCCGGGGCCGCGCAACGCGGAAATGAAATCGGTCACCGTCTGGAACACCGACTGCTTGGTCGACGGCTCCACCGTGAAGCTGTCCTGGTCGGCCGGATCGCCCTTGACGTCGAACTGCACGCCATCGAAGGTGATGTTCTGGCCGCTGACATACGGTTGCGGATCGGCCGGCGCCGGTGGCGGCGGCACGGGATTGCCGGTGGTCAGGTCGGTGACCGTGTACGTGGTCTGCTTGGGCACACCCGGCGTCGCCGCCACCACCTGGAAATTGATCTGGTACTTATGACCGGTCAGCTGAGTGGCGTCCTTGACCGAACCAGCGCTGATGATGCCGGTGCCGCCGCGCGCGTAATTGCCCGGATCGGCGCCGGTCACGAACGTGCCGTTGCCGGTGGTATTGTTTTCAAACACGGACGCACCGGAATCGGTGATCGGCAGCGTGCGGCTGGAGCCGACCTGCAAGGTACGCTGCCCCTGGTCGCCCTGGTAATCGGCACCGGTGGCGGTCTTGGTGAACGGCAGCGTGCCCGACTTGTAGCCGGAAAATACATAACCACCGACGCCGTCGGAGGTGTTTGCCTGGCCCATCAGGTCGGCCAGGCGGCCTTCCAATTCCACCGCCAGCGATTCGCGGTCGGCGGCGCTGTAGGAGCCGTTGCCAGCCTTCACCGCCAGATCCTTGATGTCCTGCAGAATCGAATTCGAGCTGGCCAGCGCCACGCTTTCCAGGTTCATCACCCCCTTGGCGTTGGCGCGGTTGGTGGCCAGCTGGGTGTTCATCGACTGCGATTGCGTCACTTCCAGCGCGCGGGCGGCGGCGATCGGATCGTCGGCCGCGCTGAGGTTCTTCTTGTTGGCCGACATCTGATTCTGGGTGCGCGCCAGCGCCGTCTGCAGCGACGTGATCTGCGCCGTGCCGGTGTCATAAATCATTTTAGTGCTGATGCGCATTACCATGATGCTAACCTCTGTGTTTAGTTGCCCAGGCTGAGCACGGTGTCGAACAGGGTACTGGCCACCTGCATCACCTTGCCGCTCGCCTGATAAGCCTGCTGATAGCGCAGCAGGTTGGATGCTTCCTCGTCCAGGTTGACGCCGGACACCGATTGTTGCTGATTTGTGGCTTCCGTGACGGCCGCATCGGCCGCCTTGCCGGCGATCTGCGCTTCGCGCGCCTTGCTGCCCACCGAGTTGACCAGCCCGGCATAGGTGGTCTGGTAGGTGGCGGTGCCGTTGTTCATGATGTTTTTCGACTGCAAGCCCGCCAACAAGGCGCCGTTGCGGCTGTCGCCCACACCACTGGTATTGGGGCCGATCGTGAACGTATCAAGGTCGGCCGGCGCACCACTGATGGCAAACGTGACGCCGCCAAAGCTGATGTTGGCATTTTCGGTGTACGGCACCGGCGTGCCGGCCGGATAGGTGGTGCTGGTGCTGCCCACCGTCACCGTCACATCCTGCCCGGGCGGGAAGCCGGAGAAGGTGTTGCTGGCCTTGTCGTAGGTCAACGTCACCGGCGACGTGATGGCATTGCCAGCCGTCAAATAGTTCTGGTCCACCGAACCGGCCGTGATCTTGCCGCTGCCGGCATTGGCGGTCGGCGCGGCGGTGCTGATCGGCGCCGCCAGTGCGATCTTGGTGGTGTCGTTGATGGCCAGCGACAAGTCGCGGGCGGCATTGTAGGTCGGCCGCACCAGGAAATTATCCTTGGCGGCCGGATTGCCGCTGATGCTGTAGGACACGCCGTCGATCACTTGCGGCGTGGTCTGCGGATAGGGATTAATCTGCGTTACCTTGCCATCGCTGAGGCGGGTGACGTTGAAATTGGTGCCGTCGAAATCGACGCTGTAGTCGCTGGTGGTCAGCGCGCTGGCATCGGTCACCACCGCGCTGACGGTGGCCGTGCTGGACTTGGAATTGTTGGTATTGGTGCCGACGTAAGCCTGAATCGGCTTGAAGAAATCACCGCCCATGTCGCCATTCTGGTCCTGGCCGAGCTTGTGCTGGGCATTGAAGCTGGTGGCCAGGCCGGCGGCGATCTGGCCCAGGGTGTTTTGCGCCTTGTCCAGCGTGTCGTTGCGGAATTGCACCAGGCCGCCCAGCTGGCCGCCGGTCAGCACCGAATCGGGCAGCTTGCTGAAGTTGCCGCCCGCCGTGTAGCCGACTTCGATGCGGCTGGCGTCGGTCGGCGAACTCTGGGTGCTCAGCTCGAAGGATTGGTTGCCCACCACCAGCGGCTGGCCGGTGCCGAACGTGACATTCAGCATGTTGTTGTTGCCATCGGTGACATTCACCTTGACCAGCTTGTTCAACTCGGTCAGCAACTGGTCGCGCTGGTCCAGCAAGTCGTTCGGCTGGGCCTGGTTGGTCGACATGTTGGCGATCGTGACGTTCAGATCGGCGATGCGGCGCGCGTACGAATTGATCTGGCCCACATTGGAAACGATCTCGGTGTTCACGCCCGAGGCCAGTTCGCCCAGCCGGTCGCTGAGCGCGTTGAACCGGCCCACCAGCGACGAGGCGCTCGACAACATGGCCTGGCGCGACGCCTGCGAAGCCGGGTTGGAGGTGGCATCCTGCACGCCGTTGAAGAAATCCTGCAGCGCCGGCGACAGGCCGGCGGTGGTGTCGGACAACAAGTTGTCCACCTGGTTGATCTGGGTGGTATAGGTGTCCAGTTGCGCCTGGTTGGCTTCCGCATTGCGCAAGGCTGACGCCAGGAAATTGTCGTAGTAGCGGCGCACGGCGCTGATTTCGGTACCCGTGCCGACATAGCCGAAGCCCTGGTACTGGGTACCGGTGTCGGCCTGGATCGCCACCTGGCGGCTGTAACCGGGCGTGTTGGCGTTGGTGATGTTGTTGCCGGTCGTCGCCAGACCGACCTGGGCAGCCAACAATCCGCTTTTGCCTATGCTAAGAAGACTCATGATATTTCACTCTGTATGAAGAGGTTTACGGCAGCTCCCGGCAAAACTTGATTAACCCGCCAGGGAGCGCTTGATAATACTGGTCAGCTTGCTCGCATAATTCGGATCTGTGGCGTATCCGGCTTTTTGCAAGCCCTGGGCGAAGCTGGCGGCATCGCCGGCGCTGGCCAGCACTTTTTCGTAACGTGGATTGCTTGCCAACAAGTTGGCGTAATCCTTGAAGCTGTCGGCATAGCTGTCATAGGCGCGGAAGCGTTCGACCTTGGTCTGCGCCTTGCCGTTGACGTACTCGGTGGTGGTGGCTTCGACCACCTTGCCTTTCCAGTCGCTGCCGGCCTTGATGCCGAACAGGTTGTGGCTGTTGGTGCCGTCCTTGCCCTTGATCTCGCGCTTGCCCCAGCCCGATTCCAGCGCGGCCTGACCCAGCATGAACTTGGCCGGGATGCCGGTGGCCTTGCTGGCTTCTTCCGCGTGGGCAGCAAGTTTTTCCTGGAAGCTACGCACGTGGGACGCGGACGAACCTTTGTTCGTGGAGGCGGCTTCGGTGCCGCCGGTGCTGCTGGCGCCGCCGGCGGCGGCAATCGCGCGCTGCAGCTTGGCATCCATCAGGCTGGCGACGCCGTTGAAGCTGCCGTCGCCGTTGGCGCTGTCGCTGGCGGTGCTGCCGTAGCCGCCGATGGCCAATGCCTGCTCGTCGGTTTTCTTGCTGAGCTGGCGCACCAGCATGTCGGCCAGGCCGATGCCCTTCTTGGCGATGTTCTGGCTGGTCTGCTGGTCCAGCATGGTGGTGAAGGTCTTGGTCTGCTGGCTGTTCATCATGCCGTCCTGCGGCGTGGCATCGCGCATGCTCTTCATCATCATGTTGACGAACATCGCTTCGAACTGCGTGGCCGCGGTTTTCAACGCTTCCGGGCTGCCGGCACGGGCCTGCTGCTTGAGGCTGCCCATGTCCTTGACGTCGAGCGCAAACTTGCCGCTCAGGTCATTCTTGGTGGAAGAAGTCGGGCTGGTCATGGCGTCACTCGGTCAGATGATTTCCAGTTCGGCGTGCAGCGAGCCGGCCGCCTTCATCGCCTGCAGGATGGACAGCAAGTCTTGCGGCGTGGCGCCGATCGCATTGAGGGCTTTTACCACATCGGCCAGCGAAGCGCCGCCCTTGATGAGCATGACCTTGCCGCTGTCCTGCTTGATGCCGACCTGCGGATTCTGCGTCACCACGGTGCGGCCGCCCGACAGCGGGTTCGGCTGGCTGACCTGGGTATCGGTGCTGACCGTCACCGACAGGTTGCCGTGCGAGATCGCGCAGGTGTCCAGGGTCACCGAGCGGTTCATCACCACCGAACCGGTGCGCGCGTTCATGATCACCTTGGCCGGCTGCTCGGCCGGATTGATCTGCATGTCCTGCAGCACGCCGATGAAGCTGACGCGCTGGTCGCTGCTGCTCGGCGCCTGCACGCGGATCACGCGGCTGTCCAGCGCGTAGGCGATGCCGGCACCGTATTTATCGTTGATCGCCTCGACCACGCGGCTGGCGGTGGCGAAGTCGGCGTTGTTGAGCTCCAGCTTGATCATATTGCCTTCGCCCAGGTTGGTCGGCACCGCGCGCTCGACGGTGGCGCCGTTGGCGATCTTGCCCACGCTCAGGTGGTTGACGGTCAGCGAATTGCCGCCGCCGCCACCGCCGGCCTGCACGCCGACGCCGCCCACCAGGATATTGCCCTGGGCCATGCCGTACACCTGGCCGTCCGCGCCCTTCAGCGGCGTCATCAGCAGCGTGCCGCCGCGCAGGCTCTTGGCGTTGCCCATCGACGAGACGGTGATGTCCAGCGTCTGGCCCGGCTGCGAGAACGGCGGCAGCGAGGCGGTCACCATCACCGCCGCGACGTTTTTCAGCTGCAGCTGCGAACCGCCCTGCGGCAGGTTGACGCCCAGCTGCTGCAGCATGGAAATCACGCTCTGCACGGTGAACGGGGTTTGCGTGGTCTGGTCGCCGGAGCCGTCCAGGCCGACCACCAGGCCGTAGCCGATCAACTGGTTGGAACGCACGCCGGCGATGCTGGCCAGGTCCTTGATGCGCTCGGCGTGGCCGAACGGCGCCAGCAGCGACAGGCAGATCAGGGCGGCGGCTTTGAACGAAGTTTTCATGATCATCAGAACGGCAGCAGACTTTGGAAGAAGCGCGTCGCCATCGACGACAGCTCGGCCTTGTCGATGTGGTTGGCGGTACGGTACTCGACGCGGGCGTCGGCCACGGCGGTCGATTGCACGGTGTTGCCGGTGGCGATGCTGTCCGGGTTGATCATGCCGGAGAAGCGGATGTATTCGGTGCCCTTGTTCATGCCGATCTGCTTTTCGCCGGCCACGATCAGGTTGCCGTTGCCCAGCACTTCCACCACGGTGATGCCCATGGTGCCGGTAAAGGCGTTGCTGGCGGTCTGGTTGTCGCCATCGGTGTAGGTGTTGGTGGTGGCGGCCGTCAGCGGATTGCCGAAGGTGCCGCCCAGCTTGCCCGGAATGGTGGCGCTGACGCTGCCCGACTTGTTGCCCGAGGCGGTGCCGGCCTTGTTGGCCGAGGTCTTCTCGGTGATCACCAGGGTCAGCACATCGCCGACGTGGCGCGCGCGGCGGTCTTCGAACACCGGCCGGAACGCGGCCGGCTGATAAATGGCGCCGTTGTTCGGCTGCGCCTGCATCTGTTCGGTGGTCAGCGGGCGCGCGGTCATCGGCGAGTTGACGATGGAGGTCGGCGTGGCCTGGCAGGCGCTCAGCAGGACGGCGGCGGTGACGATGGAGATGGCGTGTTTCATGATGGCGGTCCTTACATCTGCGACAGCTTTTGCAGCATCTGGTCGGAGGTGGTGATGGCCTTGGAATTGATTTCGTACGCGCGCTGGGTCTGGATCATGTTGACCATCTCCTCCACCACGTTGACGTTGGAGGTTTCCACGTAGCCCTGCAGGATGTTGCCGGTGCCGTTGGCGCCGGGCGTGTTCTGCTGCGGCGCGCCGGACGCGGTGGTTTCCACGTACAGGTTCTCGCCCTTGGATTCCAGCCCGGTCGGGTTGATGAAGGTGGCCAGCTGCAGGCTGCCGATCTGCTGCGTGCTGACGGCGCCATTGGCGGCCTGGGTGTTGACCGAGACGGTGCCGTCGCGGCCGACGGTGATCGAGTTGGCGGTGATCGGGATGGTGATCGCCGGCTGCAGCACGAAGCCTTCCGAAGTCACCATCTGGCCGTTCTGGTCGCGCTGGAAGGAACCGTCGCGGGTGTAGGCGGTGGTGCCGTCCGGCAGCAGCACGGTGAAGAAACCGGGACCGTTGACCATCAGGTCCTTGTCGTTGCCGGTCGACTGCGGATTGCCCTGGGTGTGGATGCGCTCGATGGCGACCGGGCGCACGCCGGTGCCCAGCTGCAGGCCGGACGGCAGATTGGTCTGCTGCGACGATTGCGCGCCGGGCTGGCGGATGTTCTGGTACAGCAAGTCTTCAAACACCGCGCGCGACTTCTTGAAACCGTTGGTGCTGACGTTGGCCAGATTATTGGACGTGACGTCCATCTGCGTCTGCTGCGCTTCCATGCCGGTTTTGGCGATCCATAACGAACGTATCATGCTGCTTCTCCCATTGCCTGGATGAGCGTGTCACCCCATGCAAGCATTATGCGGGAGGCGGCATCAACTCAAAGCGAGGATCTGGGTGGCTTTTGCGGCGTTATTCTCGGCGTTCTTCATCAGGCTCATTTGCATCTCGAACTGCCTGGCCAGACCGATCATGTTGACCATGGAATCGACCGGATTGACGTTGCTGCCCTCCAGCGCGCCATCGACCAGGCGCACGTTGGGATCGTTCTCGGCCGGCGTGCCGTCGGCCTGGCGGAACAGGCCGTCGTCGCCGCGCAGCAGGTTTTTGGTGTCCGGATTGACCAGCTTGAGGCGGCCCAGGGTGTTGGACGGCCCGGGCGCGTAGTTGTCGTTGACCACACTGACGGTGCCATCGCTGGCGATGGCGATCTTGGTGTCGGGCGGCACCGCGATGGGGCCGCCGTCGCCGATCAGGGTCTGGCCGCTGCTGGTCTGCAGGATGCCGTTCTCGTTGATCTTGAAGCTGCCGTTGCGGGTGTAGGCTTCCGAACCGTCGGCCGACTGCACCGCCAGAAAGCCGGTATCGCGGATGGCCACGTCCAGCGGCCGCCCGGTGGTCTCGATGGGGCCGGAGCGGAAGTCCGTCCCCACCGTGGAATCGACCACGAAGGCGCGCGTCGGCAAGCCTTCCGACACCACCGGCACCGCGCGGAACGCGTCCAGCTGGGCGCGGAAGCCGGTGGTGGTGGCGTTGGCCAGGTTGTTCGACACGGTGGCCTGCTGCTCCATCACGTGGCGCGCGCCGGTCATGGCGGTGTAGACGAGACGGTCCATGATTTACCTCATCAACGCAGGTTCACCAGCGTCTGCAGGATCGAGTCCTCGGTCTTGATGGTCTGCGCATTGGCCTGGTAGACGCGCTGCGCGGTGATCATGTTGACCAGTTCGGCGGTCAGGTCGGTGTTCGAGGCTTCCACCGCCGACGCCCGCAGGCTGCCCATCGAGCCCGCATTAGGCACGCCGACGACTGGTGGACCCGAGGCCGAGCTTTCGATCCAGACGTTGTCGCCGAGCGGCGTCAGGCCGTCCACGCTGGCGAAGTTGGCCATGGCGATCTGGCCGAGGGCGCGCGAAAAGCCATTGTCGTACTGGCCGAGGATCACGCCGTTCTCGTCGATCGAATAACTCTTCAGGGCGCCGGCCGGGTTGCCGTCGCCGACGCCACCCTGGTCGACAGTCTTGCTGCCGTACTGGGTAATGCCCTCGAACGTGGTGGCGATGGTGATTGGTTCCTGCGCGCCGGTGTCGGGGAAGATCGGCAGCGTGATCTGGAATGGCAGCGTCTGCGACGGGGTCATCAGCGCCATGGCCTGCTGATCGAGCGCGCCGGTATTGCTGAACAGCAGCGTGCCGACCTTGACCGCCGGCACGTCCACCGCAGCGGCCAGCTTGGCGTTGATCTGGTCCGGGTTCAGGCCGGTGATCTGCTGGCTGCCCGATGGGTCAAGCGCGGTGTAGGCGGCAGTAAGCGCGTCGAGCTGGGCCTGGGACGCCGATGCCGGCGGCGTCTGCGCGGCGGTCAGCATGGCGTTGTAGGCCGTGGTGGCATAGTTGAAAGCCGCACTGGCGATCGCGGCAGTATCGGGTGGCGTCGCTTGCACGGCGGTGTTGTAGTCGGTGCGCGCCTGCACCACGCCGGGATCGTTATTGACAGCCGCCGTAACACCAGCCGACACCAATTCCTTGTTGTCAGCCGCCGCATACACGTCCCAGGTATTGGCGTCGGTCTTGACGTAGTACATGGTCATGCGGTGTTCCGTGCCGAGGCTGTCGTAAATCACCGCCGGCTGCTGCAGGTTGTAGCTCTGCGGGTCGTTGGCGTTGAACGGCACGTGGGCCGGCACCGTGTCCTTGGAGCTCAGGTTGGCCTTGAAATTGGCGCTGGTGCTGGCCACCGGTTTCATGTCGGATTTGTCCAGCGTCAGCGGCACGGGCGCGCCCATCTGGATCACGCCGTTGGTGTCGGCCAGGTAGCCGGTCAGCTGCGCGCCCTGGGCATTGACCAGGGTGTGGGTCTTGTCTTCGTGGAACTGGCCATTGCGCGAATAGACCACGGCGCCATTCACCGACAGGCGGAAGAAGCCGCCGCCGTTGATGGCCACGTCCAGCGGGTTGCTGCTGGTCTCGATATTCCCTTGGGTGAACTGCTGCGCAATCTTGGACACCGACACACCGATACCAGCATTGTTGCCGGAGACGCCGTTCAGCGAGTTGGCGTACAGGTCGGCGAACTGCGCCTGCGACGCCTTGAAGCCGACCGTGCTGGCATTGGCAATGTTGTTGCCGATGACATCCAGCGATTTGGATGCGGCGTTCAGGCCGCTCAATCCTTGTTGGAACATGGTATTCCCCTATGCTTAGGTGTGAGACTGCTTACAGAACTTCTTTCACATCGCTCAGGCTGAAATGGCCGAGCGAGGTATTCAATTTGACGCCGCCGCTGCCGGTCGACACGCTGGCCACGGCGGCCAGCTGCAGCGGCGTGGCGTCGGTCAGCGTCTTGCCTGCGCTGGTGGCGGTGACGGTAAAGGTATAGCTACCGGCCGGCGCCTGGGTCTTGTCGTCGGTGGTGCCGTCCCAGCCGATCGGATAGGTGCCGACCTCGGAACTCGGCATGCTCATGGTCTTGACCGTCTTGCCGGTGCTGTCCTTGATCTCGATGCTGACGCTTTCCGCGGCCGAGGCCAGGTCGACGCCGAACAGGCTGCTGTAGGTGGTCTTGCCGGCGTCATCGGTGCTGCTGGTCAGCTCGATACCCTTGCCGGCCACCAGGATGCCCTTGCCGATCATGTTGACCGCGCTTTGCGACTGGGTGTTGATGTCGGTGCGCAGCGATTCCAGCGTGGCGTTGACCTTGTTGATGCCGGTCACGGTCGACAGCTGCGCCAGCTGGCTGGTCATGGCCGCGTTGTCCATCGGGTTCAGCGGGTCCTGGTTCTTCAGCTGCGTCACCAGCAGCTTGAGGAACTTGTCGCTGTCCGCCTTGACGTCGTCGGCCGCGGTCTGGGTGTCGGTCGTGCCGGTGCTGTTGGTGGCGGACGCGGCCGGGGTGGGGAAATTGCCGATAGTAGTCATGGTGAATTCTTCTATGAGTTTTTCTTGATTAGGACTGACCGATGGTCAGGGTTTTCAACAGCAGCGACTTGGCCGCGTTCATGGTTTCCACATTGTTCTGGTAGGCGCGCGAGGCCGACAGCATGTTGACCATCTCGTCCACCACGTTGACGTTGGGCATGGTCACATAGCCCTGTTCATCGGCGGCCGGATTCTTGGGGTCGTACATCATCTTCATCGGCGACTGGTCTTCCACCACCTGCTTGACGCGCACGCCGGTGGCGGTGCCGCCGTCGGTCGGCGTCTGTGCCTCGAACACCACCTGGCGCGCGCGGTAGGCTTCGCCGGTGGCGCTGGTGGCGCTGTCGGCATTGGCCAGGTTGGAGGCCACCACGTTCAGGCGCTGCGCCTGCGCGCTCATGGCCGAACCGGAAACGTTGAAAATCTTAAACAGTGACATGATTAGCTCCCTGGCTGGATCGCCGCCAGCATGGCCTTGATCTGGCCGTTGATCGCGGTGATGCCGGCCTCATACCGGATGGCGTTGTCGGCGAACTGGTTCTGCTCCACGTCCATGTCCACCGTGTTGCCGTCGACCGCGCCCTGGATCACGCCGCGGTACAACAGCGGCGTGCCGTCGGCCAGCGTACCGGCGTCTTGCTGGGGGTTCGGGTAATGTTTGGCGGCAGTGGTGGTCAGCGTCCGCTGGGCGTTGGGATCGGCCTTGTCCAGCGCCGACTGCAGCGCGCTGCTGAAGTCGATGTCGCGCGCCTTGTAATTTGGCGTATCGGCGTTGGCAATATTGGAGGCGAGCACGGTCTGGCGCTTATCGCGCAGGCTCAGCACCGTTTCATTGAAACGCATGTAATCGTCCAGTCTGCCGACCATGATGGCCCCCTTCACATTGATGACAGGATCGATGATACGGAGTTGCCCGGCGTAACCATCGAGTGATAAGCACCCGGTTTCCCGGCTTATTCCACGCTTCGTTCCTGGCCGCGCCCACTATGATGGCAGCATTGAAGGGGAAACCGACACCATGAAACTACGTCTCTTGATGACCGCACTGCTGGCCGCCACACTGGGCGCCAACGCCGCCGCCCAGGGCAAGCAGGACATCGCCGTGCTGAAAAGCACGGTCGAGCAATTCCTGCAGGTGCAGGCCGGCGGGCTGCCGGGCGAAGTCAAGGTCACGGTGGGCGCGGTCGATCCGCGCCTGAGCCTGGCGGCCTGCGCCGCGCCGGAAGCGTTCTTCATGCCCGGCGCCCGCGCCTGGGGCAAAACCACGGTGGGCGTGCGTTGTGCGACACCTTCCACGTGGACGATATATATTCAAGCCAATGTGACGGTGACCGGTGAATACCTCGCCGCCGCCGCGCCGCTGGTGCAGGGCGTGCCGATCACGGCCAACCAGCTGACCACCCTCAAGGGCGATCTGACAATGTTGCCGCCAGGGATAGCCACCGACGCCAGCCAGGTGATCGGCCGCAGCGCCACGATTTCGTTGCCACCAGGCACGCCTCTGCGACTGGACAGCCTGCGCAGCAAGCCGGTGGTGCAGATGGGGCAGCTGGTGCGGCTGGTCTCGAACGGCAATGGTTTCAGCGTGAGCGGCGAAGCGCGCGCCATGAGCACCGCCGGCGAAGGCCAGGTGGTGCAGGTGAAGACGCCGTCCGGTCAACAAATTACCGGCGTCGCCAAGAATGGCGGACTGGTCGAGGTGGCATTTTGAGCAAGGCCGGGCCTAAAGTTTTGGGCCAGGCCGCCGTTACCGACTCAGATCCCGGAGTTCAGGACTCCACGCTGAGAAGGAAATGCTGTGAAAATCAATGACACACTGAAGAGCACGAACGGCTTGCCGAGCGCGCCCGCGAACAACGGTTCGGCGGCGCGGACCGACAAGGCGGCGGAAGCGTCCTCCGCCAATGTGGCGCAGACCAACAACGCCGCGACCGACAATGTGCGCCTGTCGCCGCAAGGCCAGGCGATGGCGGCCAGTTCTGCCAGCGGCGCCAATGCGGTGTTCGACACCAAGAAAGTCGAACGCATCAAATTGGCAATTGCCGATGGCCAGTTCCAGGTCAACTCGGAAAAAGTAGCGGATGGCTTGCTGGACACAGTCAAGGATCTGCTGCACTCAAGAAAACGATAGGATCATCATGACCACCGTCACCCCGCTGAACAGCCTGCGCGAAGAAGAGCACATCATGGCAACCTTGCTGGATCTGCTACGCCAGGAGCAGCACCTGCTGGTGACGGCGGAAATCGACGGCCTGCCCGCGCTCACCACGCGCAAGACCGCGCTGGTCACGCAGATGACGGTGCTGTCGGCGCAACGCCACCGCGCCCTGGGCAAGAGCGGCTTCCCGGCCGAAGAAGCCGGCATGGACGCCTGGATTGCCGCCAGCGGCGCCGAGCGCGACGAATCGGCCGCCCTGTGGCAAGCCCTGCTGGCGCACACGCGCGAAGCCAAAGAACTGAACCGCATCAACGGCATGTTGATCAACAAGCAGATGGCGCACGCGCAGGACGCGCTGCAAGCCCTGCGGCCGCAAAGCATCCCGGCCAACAACTTCTACGGCCCTGGCGGCATCTCCACCACCCTGCCGCGCAGCCGCGGCTTCATCGCCGGTTAACTCCGGGGTCAGGTCTTCCATTGCGTCACGACCTCAGCCGTAGCATGCGCTACGGCTGAGGTCGTGACGCAATGGAAGACCTGACCCCGGATTATTGAACGGGGACTTCGGTGCTCGGGTCGGGGATGCCGGACAGGATGGTGACCGCCACACGACGGTTGCGCGCGCGGCCTTCCGGCGTTTCGTTGGAGGCGACCGGGACGTTGGAACTGAAGCCCACCGCCGTCAACCGCTCCGGCGCCACGCCGGCATCGATGAATAAGCGCACCACACTGCTGGCGCGCACGGACGACAGCTCCCAGTTCGACGGGAACAGCCGGTTGCGGATCGGCTGATTGTCGGTGTGCCCCTCCACCTGCACCTTGTGACCGTCCGCCTTCAGCAGGCTGGCGACGGCACGCAAGGCTTCGGTCGATTCATTGGTCAGGCTGGCATCGCCCGGATCGAACAGCACCGAGGCGTTGATTTCGACGCTGACCCCGCGGCTGTTCTGCGTCACCCTGACCTTGCCCTCCTTCACCAGCGGCGCCAGCGTGGACAGCAGGTCTTGCGCCAGCTTGGTCATGTGCTCTTTTTCGCGGCGCAGCAGCTCGGTGCGGCGCTTCAGGCCGGGATTGGGGATCGGCAGGTTCTGCACCTGGGTGTTGACCGGCGTGGCCGCACCCTGCCCGCCGAAGGCATCGCCGAGCGCGTCGGAAAACACCTTGTACTTGCCGATGTTGACCGAGGAGATCGCATACATCACGACGAAGAACGCAAACAGCAGGGTGATGAAGTCGGAATACGAGATCAGCCAGCGCTCGTGGTTCTCGGGCTCATCGTCGAACTTCCTGCGCGCGCGCCGGTACTGCATCTCAGGGCTCCCGCAGCAGGGTGGCGATGCGTTCGTCGATCACGCGCGAATGGTCGCCGGTGGCGATGTCGTAAAACACCGCGGCCGCAATCTCCTGCTGGTGCACTTCCTGGATGACGATGTTTTTCAGCTTGTTGGCGATCGGGTAGAAGAACAGGTTGGCCAGGCCGACACCGTAAATGGTCGAGACGAAAGCCACCGCGATGCCGGCCCCCAGCTTGTTCGGATCGGTCAGGTTTTCCATCACGTGGATCAGGCCGATCACCGCGCCGAGAATGCCGATGGTCGGCGAATAGCCGGCCGCCGATTCCCAGATGCGCACCGCCTGGCGTTCGGCCGTTTCATAGGCGGTGATTTCGGTGTCGAGCAGCTGGCGCAGCTTGTCCGGCTGGATACCGTCGACCACCAGCCTCAGGCCCTTGATGGTGAACGGGTCTTTCGACGCCAGCATGTGGCGCTCCAGCGCCAGCAGGCCGTCGCGGCGCGCGGTCTGGATCCAGCTGCGGATGTCGCGCGCCAGCGCGGCGCGGGTGTCGACCGGCGGCGCGAACACCAGCCGCAGCATGCGCAGCCCCTTGAGGAACGTCGCCAGCCGCGTCTGCAGCAGCACCGCGCCCACGGTGCCGACCACCACGATGGCAAACGCCGCCGGCTGCACCAGCGACGACAGCTTGCCCCCTTCCAGCACCTGGCCGACAATGATGCCGGCCAGCGCCACCAGGACGCCGACTAGGCTGGCCCAGTCCAAGACCGCTCCCGGAGTGAGGCGCGCAGCCGCGCCACAGCCTGCGTATGCAACTGCGATACGCGCGATTCGGATACCCCCATCACGGCGCCGATTTCTTTCAAGTTGAGCTCCTCTTCGTAATATAGGCCCATCAGCATTTTTTCGCGCTCCGGCAAGGCGTCGATGGCATTGATCACCGCCTGGCGGAAGTCGCCGTCCAGCAGCGCGCGCAGCGGGTCGGCATCCTCATCCGAGGCATAACGGTCGAGGAAGCTGTCGTTGCCGTCGTCGTCGTGAAAGTCTTCGAAATACACCAGCTGGTGGCCGCCGCCCTCGGACAGCATTTCCTGGTAGTCGGCCAGGGACAACTTGAGCGACTTGGCGACTTCCGATTCGCTAGGCGGCCGGCCCAGACGCTGCTGCAGCGTCGACATCGCGGTTTCCACCTTGCGCATGTTCTGGCGCAGGGAGCGCGGCATCCAGTCGCTGTTGCGCAATTCATCCAGCATGGCGCCGCGGATGCGCATCACGGCGTAGGTTTCAAATTGGGCGCCGTGGGTTTCCTCGTAACGGCTGATGGCGTCCAGCAGGCCGATCATCCCGGCTTGCACCAGATCGTCGACTTCGACGCTGGGCGGCAGTTTCGCCTTCATATGGTGGGCCAGGCGTTTGACCAACGGCATATGTTCCGTCAGCAAAGTATCCTTGTCCGCTTTCCCTTTTACCGTGTACATGTAATATTTTTATTCATTAGGCGCTGAGCCGGCCACCACTCCCCGTATGGAAAGATGGCGAGCCCGCCAGCGCAAAGCGCCCCGCCAGTTGACGAAACGCGACCGAGGCCCCCGCCAACGGAAACGCATCGACCACCGCGCGCCCCAGGCGCGCGGCACGTTGCAGATACTCATCCGCAGGCACGGACCCCATGGAAACCAGGTTGACGGCAAGATATCTGCTTGCCGCCTGTGCCATATTATCGTAAACCACCTGCGCTTCGGCCTCGGCGGCGCCGGTGACCAGAATTCCGAACGGGCGCCGGCCCAGTTCCTGATTCAGGCGCTTAATCATACTGTAGGCCGCCTTGATCGAGGTAGCGCTATTCGAGACTTGCACCACGATCTCCGAGCTGGCCATCACCGGCACCGGAAAGGCGACGCCGTCGAATTCGCCGTCGACCAGCACCATGCCGGTCTGCTTGGCCAGCACGTCGAAGGCCTTGGCCAGCCGGCGCGTCTCGTCGGGACCGCTGCGCGGCACGCCGCGCGTCATCGACGCCACCGCGAAGCCCTGCGGCGCCTGGTGGATCACCTGGTTCAGCGCACATTCCTGACGCGCCACGTTCAGCAGGCTGTGGCCGCCGTCGACGCCGAGCCGCGACGCCACCCCGTGGGCGCTGGCGCAGGCGTCGACGATCAACACGTCGTTGCCGGCGCGCGCCAGCGAGGCGCCCAGGTTGACCAGCATGGCGCCTTTGTCGTCCTGCGGCGTGGCCGACAGGAAGGTGACGATGCGGGGCTGCGGCCCCGCCAGCATGCGGCGCAGGCCCTCCGCCTGGTCGAAATTGAAATTAGCCAAGGTGCACCTCGCGCATGCCGTGGTCCTGGGCGGCGTTGCTCATCAGCAGCGGCAGCTCCGCGTCCTGGTACTGGGTGTTGACGATGTCGCGTTTCAACTTGAAAGCGCGGTCGATCAGATAGGCCGGATCGGCCAGGTGCAGGTCTTCCGGCACGCGCTGGCCGTTGGACACGTAGAACAGGTTGAGCTTGTGGCGGATCACCACGTCCAGCGCATTGCCGATCGCGGCCGCCTCGTCCAGCTTGGTCATGATGCAGCCGGCCAGGCCACTGCCCTGGTAGGCGCGCACCACTTCGCTCAGGGTTTCCTGGGTGGCGGTGGCGTTCAGGCACAGCAGGCGTTTGACGTGGGCGCCGGCGCCTTGCAGCATCGACACCTGCTCGGTCACCATCTGGTCGCGCTGGCTGACGCCGACCGTGTCAATCAGCACGGTATGCTTGTTCTTCAGTTCTTTCAGGGCGATGCGCAGGTCGGCTTCGTCCTTGACCGAGTGCACCATCACGCCGAGGATCTTGCCGTAGATGCGCAGCTGCTCGTGGGCGCCGATACGGTAGGCATCGGTGGTGATCAGGGCCAGCTTGTCCGGGCCGTGGCGCATCACGCAGCGCGCAGCCAGCTTGGCGGTGCTGGTGGTCTTGCCGACGCCGGTCGGGCCGACCAGCGCGAACACGCCGCCCTGGTCGATCAGCGCGTCTTCGTTGGCCATGGCCTGCAAGTTGCGCGTGAGGACGGTCTTGATCCAGCGCAGGCTGTCGGCGGCGTCGCGGTTGGCCGGCAGCTTTTCGATCAGGTAGCGCGCCAGGCTGGCCGAGAAGCCGGCGGCCAGCATCTCGCGCAGCACGGCGGTCTTCTGCGGCTCGCGCGCCTGGGTCGCGCCCCACGACAATTCGGCCAGCTGGGTTTCCATCATGCCGCGCATGGCGCGGATCTCGCTCATCATGCCGCTCATCTCGGCGGCGGCCGATTCCTTGGCGCTGCTGACGGCCGCCTTCACCATCGCGGCGATCTGGTCGGCGCTGAGCGCGGACTGGATGTGCGGTGCGGGCGCGGGCGCCGGGGTCGGCGCGGGTGCGGGCGCCGCGGC
>NZ_SPVG01000231.1 GCF_004614165.1 Duganella callida
CGCCCAAGTCGCGGCCATGTCGTCCAAGCCGGGCGAGGGCGCCGTCAACCAGGGCGTCGATGGCGGCAAGGCTGCCCCGGCCGCGCCTGGCGTCAAGATTTACACCGTGCCTAATCCGACCGCCACCGACAGCACGCCGGTCGCAACCGCCGCTGCCGCCGCGCCGGCCGCCGCCGCGCCGGCCAGCGAATCGGGCCGCCTGGAAGCCGCGTTGAAGAGTGGCCGTTTGCTGGTCATCCTGCCGCTGTTTGCGCTGCTGGGCCTGGGCCTGTCGTTCACGCCGTGCGTGCTGCCGATGGTCCCGATTCTGTCGTCCATCATCGTCGGTGAAGGCGCCAACACCAGCCGCAGCCGTGGTCTGGCCTTGTCTGCCACCTATGCGCTGGGCATGGCGCTGGTCTACACCGCACTGGGTGTCGCGGCCGGTCTGGCCGGCGAAGGTTTGGCCAGCGCGCTGCAGAACCCGTGGGTGCTGGGCGGTTTTGCGTTGCTGATGGCCGTGCTGTCGCTGTCCATGTTCGGCTTTTACGAACTGCAGGTGCCGGCCGCGCTGCAAAGCAAGCTGAGCACCGTCTCCAACCGCCAGGCGTCGGGCAAACTGGCCGGCGTGTTCGTGATGGGCGCGATTTCGGCCCTGATCGTCGGCCCCTGCGTGGCGGCGCCGCTGGCGGCCGCGCTGGTCTACATCAGCCAGTCGCGCGACGTGCTGATCGGTGGCGCCGCGCTGTTCGCCATGGCGGTCGGCATGAGCGTGCCGCTGATCCTGGTCGGCGTGTCGGCCGGCGCGCTGCTGCCGAAAGCCGGCGTGTGGATGGACTCGGTCAAGCGTTTCTTCGGCGTGCTGATGCTGGCGGTCGGCTGGTGGCTGGTGTCGCCGGTGCTGCCGGCCGTGGTGCAGATGATGGGCTGGGCCGTATTGCTGGTCGGTTACGGCATGTATCTGTTGCTGAACTCCGGCCAGTGGATCGCCAAATCGGTGGGCGTGATTGCCGTCGTGCTGGGCGTGGCGCAGCTGGTCGGCGTGGTCAGTGGCAGCCGCGATCCGCTGGCGCCGCTGGCCAACCTGAGCGGCGGTGCCAAGGCCCATGACGCGGCGCTGACCTTCCAGCGCGTGAAAACCGTGCAGCAGCTCGACGCGGTACTGGCGCAGACCGGCGGCAAGACCGCCATCCTCGATTTCTATGCCGACTGGTGCGTGTCGTGCAAGGAAATGGAAAAGCTGACTTTCGTCGATCCGCAAGTGCGCGCGCGGCTGGCAAACACGGTGCTGTTGCAGGTCGACGTCACCGCCAATGACGATGACGACAAGGCCATGCTCAAGCGCTTTGGCCTGTTCGGCCCGCCCGGCATCATCCTGTTCGACAAGCGGGGCAAGGAGATCGCCGGCGCACGCGTGATCGGCTTCCAGGATGCGGCCAGGTTCACCGCATCGCTGTCCGCCCTGAACTGATCAGCCCTGGCGGGGGCCGTGGTCGCCGCCCCAGCCGCGCTGGTCGCCGCCGCGTTCGCCACCATGCTCACCCCAGCCGTCGCGCTGGCCGTGGTGGCGCCAGCCGGCGCGCATCATGTGCGGCCGCGCCAGGCCGTGTTCGTCGAACAGCGTCTGCTGCGCCGGATTCAGTTGGCCGTAGAACGCGGTCACGGCTTTCAGACGGGTTTCCAGCATCGCGTCGCGCTTCTTGCCCATCTCCAGTGCCAGCTGCAGACGTTCCGGCGCGGTCAGCTTGTTCATCGGCTGGCGCGCGCGCGGCGGACCGTTGAACGCGGCCGGCCTGATCGCGGCCTGATAGGTGGCCCAGGCCGATTCCTGCTGCGCGGTCAGCTTCAGCAGGTCATGCAGACGCTGCTGGCGTTTGGCGTACATGTCGGCCATTTTGGCCTGCATCTGTTCCTTGGTCGGACGCTGGCGGACGTCGTGCTGCTTCGGCGCCGGCGCAGTGTCCTGGGCCTGGGCCGCGGCCATGCCCAGCACGGTGAAGCCGATCAGGATGCTTTTGCGGATGATGTTCATGGTCGTTTCTCCATCATTGAAAGTTGAGTATCGGCGGCCTCGTGGTGTGCCGCGTTGAGACCATGATGGCGGTGTAAGGTTGCCGCCACGTTTCTCTCGCCAAAGTATTTGTATCCATATGTTTCCCCTCGGGGAGCCGCCTGCCGCCTTATACAAGACGATACAATAGCCGTGTGGTCTTGCATGGATAATGAGGGCATGGAACCGACATCTACTATTCTGATCGTTGACGACGATCGCGACATCCGCACCCTGCTGGCCGACTACCTCGAATCGAACGGTTACCGTGCGCTGTGCGCCGCCGACGGTATCGCCATGTGGAAGCTGCTGGACGAAGCCCGCCCCGAGCTGGTGGTGCTGGACCTGAATCTGCCCGGCGACGACGGCCTGACCCTGTGCCGCAAGCTGCGCGCCCACTCGACGCTGCCGGTGATCATGCTGACCGCCCGCAACGAGCCGCTGGACCGCATTCTCGGCCTGGAAATGGGCGCCGACGATTACCTGCCGAAGCCATTCGAGCCGCGCGAGCTGCTGGCGCGCATCCGCAGCGTCCTGCGCCGCAGCAACGCCATGCCGGCCGGCGTCGGCACCGACAAGGCGCAGCAGATGAAATTCTCCGGCTGGACGCTGGACCTGACCGCGCGCCACCTGCTGAATCCGGAAGGCATCGTGATCATGCTGTCGGGCGCCGAGTTCCGCCTGCTCAAGGTCTTCCTCGAGCATCCGAACCGCGTGCTGAACCGCGACCAGCTGCTGAATCTGACCCAGGGCCGCGACGCCGACCCGTTCGACCGCTCGATCGACATCCAGATCAGCCGCCTGCGCCAGAAGCTGGGCGAAGACGCGCGCATGCCGCAAATTATCAAGACCGTCCGCAATGGCGGCTATGTGCTGGCCGGGCAGGTCACCGTGGAGCCGCAAGCGTGAGATCCTTCTTCGGCTCGATGAGCGGGCGCGTGTTCCTGGTCCTGCTGCTCGGTATCGTCGCCTCGGCGGCGCTGACCCAGTGGCTGGCCGTGAACGAGCGCACGCGCGCGCTGGAACGCTACCGCGACTTCCATGCGCTGGAACGGGCCGAGCAACTGATCACCACCGCCGACGTGCTGCCGGAAGCCGCGCGGCCGACCTATCTGATCGCCGCCTATCGCGGCACGGTGCGGCTGGAACTGAGCGACATGCCGCAGGCGCAGGCGCTGCCGCCTACCGATTTCTCGACCACCCTGCAACAGCGCCTCGGCGAACGCTTCAAACTCAGCCCGCTGGCCGAGCACCTGAGCGCCTGCGACCAGCCGCGCCAGGCCACCAGCATGTTCGCCTCCACCCAGTGGCGCGGCACCTGCGAAGCGATCAACGTGCAGCTGCATGACGGCCAGGTGCTGAAGCTGTCCGTGCTGCCGCCGCGCCAGGCGCCGCCGTCGCCGCACAGCGAGCTGCTGACCTTGCTGCCGTTCCTGCTGTCGATCGCCTTCCTGGCCTACTTGGTGGCGCGCATGACCATCAAGCCGCTGAAGCGTCTGGCGCAGGCGGCCAAGGATCTCGGCAACGACATCAACCACCCGCCGGTGGTGCTGAGCGGCGCTTCGGAAATCCGCCAGGCCAGCGCCGCCTTCAACGCCATGCAGGCGCGCATCCGCCAGCACATCACCCAGCGCACGCAGATGCTGGCCGCCATCACCCACGACCTGCAGACGCCGCTGACGCGGTTGCGCCTGCGGCTGGAAAAGGTCAACGATGCGGAACTCAGGCAGCGCCTGATCGACGACCTGTCTGCCATGCAGCAGATGGTCAAGGAAGGGCTGGACCTGGCGCGCAGCATGGATTCCAGCGAAACCATGCAGGCGCTGGATCTGGACGCGCTGCTGGACAGCGTCTGCAGCGACGCCACCGACATCGGCCAGCAGGTCGAACTGCGCGGCCGCGCGGCGATGGCGCTGATGGGACGGCCGCTGGCGATCCGCCGCTGCCTGGTCAATCTGATCGACAACGCCGTCAAGTACGGCCAATACGCCCAGGTCACCGTCGAGCGCATGGTCGGCGCGGCGCGCATCCGCATCCGCGACGGCGGTCCCGGCATCGCCCCGGACCAGATGGCGCGCGTGTTCGAGCCGTTCTACCGCATCGAAACCTCGCGCTCGCGCGAGTCCGGCGGCACCGGTCTGGGCCTGACCATCGCCCGCAACATCGCCGAGCAGCACGGCGCCAACGTCACCTTGTCCAATCATAAAGACGGCGGCCTGGAAGTCACACTAGTGTTACCGGAATATTACTCGGGCAATTAACCAACACGCGCGCAGAAAAAGCGGGAGATGGCCGGGGTTAAACGGTTTTTCCGATAAATACTGTGCGACAATATTCCGCCTCTGCTCGGCGGCAATACTTTTCGACGGCGTAAACCTGAATTCACAAAATGAAGAAATCTTCCTTGGCAACCCTGGTGGGGGCAATCGTCATAGTCGGCGGCGGCATCTGGTACACGACGCACAATAATGCCGAGCCGGCCGGCGCCGGCAAGGCGAAAAACGGCCAGCAGGGACCGACCACCGTCAGCGTGATCGCGCCGGTCAAGCGCGACGTGCCGGTGGTGCTGCAGGCGAATGGCACCGTGACGCCGATCAGCACCGTCGATCTGCATCCGCAGACCACCAGCACCATCGCCAAGGTGCACATCAAGGAAGGCCAGTACGTCAAATCGGGCGAGCTGATGTTCACGCTCGACGACCGCACCGAGCGCGCAAATCTCGACAAGGCCCAGGCCCAGGTCGAACGCGACCGCGCTTCGCTGGCCGACTACGAGCGCCAGTACAAGCGCGCCATGGAATTGCTGGACAAGAAATTCATCGCCCAGGGCGCGGTCGATACGCTGAAAGCCCAGGTCGATTCGGCCCGCGCGCTGCTGCAGGCCGACATCGCCGCCGCCCGCTCGGCCAACGTGGACGCCAGCTATACCGCGATCCGCGCGCCGATGACCGGCCGCGTCGGCGCCATCAATGTCTATCCGGGCAGCCTGGTGCAGATGACCACCTCGCTCACCACCGTCACCCAGCTGGACCCGATCACGGTCGCCTTCACCTTGCCGGAAACCTCTTTGTCCGGCCTGATGGCGGCGCAGCAGCGGGGGCCGGTGCCGGTGAAAGTCATGCTGGACAACTCGGACAAGGAAATCAAGGGCCGCCTGAGCTTCATCGACAACACCGTCGACCCGGTGGCCGGCGTGATTCGCGTCAAGGCCGAGTTCGACAACCGGGACACCAGCCTGTGGCCTGGCCAATACGTCAACACCCAGCTGACTTCCCACGTGTTAAAAGACGCGACGGTGATCCCGCAAAACGCTATCATTAGCAACACCCGCGGCACCTTTGTGTACGCCGTGGACAAGGACCAATCGGCCAAGGTGGTCAATATCAAGCGTCTGTATGCTTTTGGCGACAATGCCGCCGTGTCCGGACTGAGCGGCGATGAACAAGTGATTGTCGACGGCAAGCAAAACCTGCGGCCGGGCGGCAAAGTGCGCATCGCCGGGGCCGACAAGCCTGCCGATGCCAACAAACAGAAGGGCTAAGCAATGAACCTTTCCGAGTTGTGCATCCGCCGTCCGGTGATGGTGGTGCTGCTGTCGGCCACCCTGATCCTGGCCGGCGTGCTGGCCTACTTCTACATCCCGGTGGCGGCGCTTCCCAGCTACAACACGCCGGTGATCAACGTCTCGGCCGACCTGCCGGGCGCCTCGCCGGACACCATGGCGTCCTCGGTGGCGCTGCCGCTCGAAAAACAGTTCTCCACCATCGCCGGCCTGTCGCTGGTCACCTCCACCAACACGCTCGGCAATTCCTCGCTGACCCTGGAGTTCGACCCCAGCATCAACGTCAACGAGGCGGCGGTGGACGTGCAGGCGGCGCTGCTGCGCGCCCAGCGCCAGCTGCCGATCGAGATGACCGACCTGCCGTCCTACCGCAAGGTCAACCCGGCCGATGCGCCGGTGCTGTTCATGACCATGAATTCGCCGTCGCTGACGCTGTCGGAACTGAACGATTACGCGGAAAACCTGATCGCGCCATCGCTGTCCACGCTGCCCGGCGTGGCGCAGGTCTCGGTCAACGGCCAGAAGCGCTTTGCGGTGCGCATCCGCGCCAAGTCGGACCTGATGAACGCGCGTAACCTGACGCTGGACGAACTGCAGCAGGCGATCAAGTCGGCCAACGCCAACACCCCGCTCGGCATCCTGGACGGCCCCAGCCAGACCCTGACCATCACCGGCAACGCCCAGCTGATGAAGGCCGCCGATTATGCCGACCTGATCATCGCCCAGCGCAACGGCCAGCCGGTGCGCCTGAAGGACGTGGCCGAGGTGCAGGACAGCTTCCAGTCGACCAAGGCTTACGGCAGCTACAACGGCGAGCGCTCGATCGTGCTGCTGGTGCAGCGCCAGCCGGACGCCAACACCGTGCAGGTGGTGGACGGCGTGCGCCGCCTGCTGCCGCAGTTCAAGGCCCAGCTGCCGGCCTCGATCAACATCAACCTGGTCAACGACCGTTCGGTGTCGATCCGCGAAGCGATCCACGACGTCAACCTGACCCTGCTGCTGACGGTCGGCCTGGTGGTGCTGGTGATCTTCCTGTTCCTGCGCCGCGCGGCCGCCACCTTCATCCCGGCCATCACCATGCCGATTTCGCTGCTGGGCGCGCTGGCGCTGCTGTACGCCTTCGGCTACAGCCTGGACAACGTCTCCCTGCTCGGCATCACGCTGGCGGTCGGCCTGGTGGTCGACGATGCGATCGTGGTGCTGGAAAACATCGTGCGCCACATCGAGATGGGCAAGCGGCCGCTGGAAGCGTCGCTGGTCGGCGCCAAGGAAATGGGCTTCACCATCATCTCGATTTCCGTGTCGCTGGTGGCGGTGTTCATCCCGATCTTCTTCATGCCGGGCGTGATCGGCCTGATGTTCCACGAATTCGCCGTGGTGGTGGCGCTGTCGGTGCTGGTGTCGGCGGCCGTGTCGCTGATGCTGGTGCCGATGCTGGCCAGCCGCCTGCTGCCGGCCGACGCCATCGATCCCGAGCACGACCAGGGCAACTTCCTCGGCCGCTGGTTCGAGGCCGGCTTCAGCGCGCTGCGCAATTTCTACGCGCGCACGCTGGACGTGGCGCTGCATCACCGCTACGTGGTACTGCTGGCGGCGGTCGGCACCTTCGCGCTGACGGCGGTGCTGTATGCCACCATCCCCAAAGGCTTCTTCCCCGAGGAAGACCTGGGCCAGATCCGCGTGAATACCGAGGCATCGGAAGACATCTCCTCGTCGGCGCTGATGGACCTGCAGGAGCGCGTGGCCGAGGTGATCAAGGCCGATCCCAATGTGCAGGACGTGACCTCGTTCACCGGCGGCGGCAACACCGGCCGCATGTTCCTGGTGCTCAAGCCGCGCGACCAGCGCCAGAAGATGCCGCAGGTGCTGGACAGCCTGCGCAAGGCCACCAAGAAGGTGGCGGGCATTTCGGTCTACCTGAGCCCGGTGCAAAACCTGCAGCTGGGCGGCCGCCAGTCCAAGTCGCGCTACCAGTACACGCTGCAGTCGGTGAGCCCGGGGGCGCTCAACGAGTGGGCGGAAAAATACATGGACCGCATGCGCACCGATCCCGACTTCCGCGACGTCACCAGCGATTCGCAGAACAAGGGCCTGCAGGCGTCGCTGCGCATCGACCGCGACAAGGCCAACAACCTGGGCGTGGCGATCGGCGACATCCGCACCGCCTTGTACCTGGCCTTCGGTGAGCGCCAGGTGTCGACCATCTACTCGCCGGCGGCCAGCTATTACGTGATCCTGGAAGCGGCCGACGCCGACCGCCAGTTCGACAGCGCGCTGACCAAGATCTCCGTGCGCAACAAGACCGGCCAACTGGTGAAGCTGTCCAGCTTTGCCACGGTCGAACGCACCATCGGTCCGACCGCCGTCAACCACCAGGGCCAGCTGCAGGCGATCACGCTGTCGTTCAACCTGGCGCCGGATGTACCGCTGGGCATCGCCACCGCCAAGATCGACCAGTGGGCGGCCGACATGCACCTGCCGCCGTCGATCATCACCAATTACGGCGGCGATGCGGCGGTGTTCCAGAGCTCGCAGGGCAGCCAGCTGATCCTGATCATCGCCGCGCTGGGCGTGATTTACGTGCTGCTGGGCGTGCTCTACGAGAGCTACATCCACCCGCTGACGATTCTGGCCGGCCTGCCGTCGGCGGCGGTGGGCGCGCTGATCACGCTGCGGCTGTTCAATCTGGACCTGACCATGATCGCCATCATCGGCATCCTGATGCTGATCGGTATCGTCAAGAAGAACGCCATCATGATGATCGACTTCGCGCTGCACGCGCAGCGCACCGAGGGCATGACACCGGACAGGGCAATCCGCGAAGCCTGTATCCTGCGCTTCCGTCCGATCATGATGACCACCATGGCGGCGCTGATGGGTGCGCTGCCGATCGCGCTGGGCCTGGGCGCCGGCGCCGAGCTGCGTCAGCCGCTGGGCCTGGCGGTGGTGGGCGGCCTGATCTTCTCGCAGGTGATCACGCTGTACATCACGCCGGTGATCTACCTGTTCCTCGACAAATACAGCGGCACCGGGCCGCTGAGCGACCAGGAAATCAGCGCCGACGCCGAGATCGGCAAGGACGAGAAACTGCACGCCGTGCCGCTGAAGGCGGTGAACAAGCATTGAGCGGTAGCAAGTTGCACTGAAGACCACCTCTTTATCATGGGCCTTTGCCAGATAAAGAGGTGATCGGATGAAACGCCACGTAGTCACCATCATCGGCATGGGCCCGCGCGGGCTCAGCGTCTTCGAGCGCCTCGCCGCGGCGGCCGTCAGCCGCCAGCTTTCCCTGGATGTGCATCTGATCGAACCCGGCGAATGCGGGCCGGGCGTGCATTCGCCGCAGCAGCCGCCGTATTTGCTGATCAATACCCTGGCCAGCCAGGTCACCATGTTTCCGGCGCCGGGCGCGGTGCGCGACGCGCCGGTGTGCGCGACGCCGTCGCTGACCGAGTGGGTGCGGCTGCGCGGCGCCCAGGTGGCGGATGGCGATTACCTGCCGCGCAGCGTGCTGGGCGAGTATCTGGCCTGGGTCTACCGCCAGATCGCGGCGGCGCTGCCGGCCGGCGTCGCGCTGTGCCATCACCGCGCGCGCGCGGCGGATCTGCGGCGTCTGGCGGACGGCCGCTGCGAAGTGGTCCTGGACGGTGGCGCGCTGGTGGTCAGCGATTTCGTGTTTCTGACCACCGGCCACGGCTGCAATGAGCCCGGCGAGGACGACCGGCGGCTGGCGCGCTTCGCCCGGGAGCACGCCGGCCAAAACGGCAGGCTGGCCTTCGTGCGGCAGGCTTATCCGGTGTCGCAGCTGGCGGGCATCGGCAGCGATGCGCGGGTGGCGATCCAGGGCTTGGGGTTGAGCGCGCACGACGTCATCGCCGAGCTGACGGTGGGGCGGGGCGGCGTCTTTGTGGCTGTCGCGCAGGGCGGGCAGGGCGCCCGGTCCGGCAATGCGGCCGCCGGGGCCTTGCGCTATCTGCCTTCGGGCCGGGAGCCGCAGTTGACGCTGTGCTCGCGCCACTGCATGCCCTACGCGGCGCGCGGCATCAACCAGAAAGGGCTGGACGGCCGCCATCAGCCGCGTCACTTCACGCTGGATGCCGTGGCCGCGCTGCGCCGTCAGGCACTGATCAAACGCGGCACCAGCCAGCTCGACTTCGAGCGCGATCTGCTGCCGCTGCTCAAGCTGGAGATGGCCGAAGTCCACCGTGCGGCGGCCGCCGCGGCGTTTGCCCCCGCAGCGGCGGTCGCGGACGCCGATGCCTTGTTCGCCGAGCTGCTCTTTCCTCTGCAGGACCGCCGTTTCTCCACGTTGGCAGAATTCCGCCGTTACTTCCGCGCCTGGCTGCGGGCCGACCTGATCGAAGCCCATCGAGGCAACCTTGCCAGTCCGGCCAAAGCCGCCACCGATGTGCTGCGCGACGTGCGGGCAGTGCTGCAGGCCGCCGTCGAGCATGGCGGCCTGACGCCGTCTTCGCACCGCCGTTTTTTGCAGATCTATCACCCGGCCATCAACCGCGCCGCCTACGGGCCGCCGCTGCGCCGCAACCAGGAATTGCTGGCGCTGCTGGACGCCGGCATCCTCCGCATCCGCTCCGGCCCCGGCAGCCGCATCGACACCGACGCCGCCGCCGGCTGCTACCGCCTCGTCACCGCCTTCGCCAGCGGCACGGAAAGTCATCCCGTCGACGTGGTCGTTGTGGCAAGGTTGGACAGCTTTCTCCCCCAAACCGACACATCCTTACTCATCCGTAATGTGCTGCGCAGCGGCCTCGCCAGACCGTATGAAAATGGCGGTTTTCACCCCGGCGGCATCGACATTGACGCCAATGGAAGATTGCTCGACGCACAAGGCCGGGCTCTCCCCAGCATCTGGGCGCTGGGCTACCTGACCGAAGGGGCGCACTACTATACGCACGCTCTGCCGCGCCCCGGGATGCGCTCGCGGCAGGTGCTGGACGCGGACCGCTGCGTGGCGGCCATGATCGCCCGGATCGCGCCGGAAACGGCCGCAAAAGTGCGTCCGCGTACGGTCCAGCACGTATCTATCTCCTAGTCTTTTGTACAGCATTTGATACATACAGTAACACCCGTCAAGGGCTGGAACTTGTAAAGTGGAAAACCTGAAACTCCCTGAACGGTTCCCAAAAGACCGGGAGTCTGGCACTATGGCCCCATTTTGAGAAATCGACCCTCCAAGGTTTGCATCTTGCATCACGACTCCCACATTCTTTCGGCACACGCCGAGTACTGCGAAACATGCGGCCAGCGCCTGCCATCGGCGCAGGAAGGGTTCGCGACGTGGGAACGCAAGTCCAGGAACAACCGCATCGGTATCGGCATCTCCATCGCGCTGCACCTGGCGGGCGTGCTGTACTACCTGTTTTCGCCGACCCCCAAGCCGATCAAACCGCCGACCACCAAGGCTGGCCAGATGGTCTACATCGCGCCCCTGCCGGAAAAGATCACGCCGACGCCGAAACCGAAGCCCACCAAGCCGGAAACCCCGAAAGCCGTGAAACCGCCGCCACCGCGCAAGCAGGCGGTGACCAAGGACGTGCCGGCCGCGACCCGGCCGAAGCTGGAAACCTACGTGCCGCCGGTGCAGGCCACCATGACGCCGCCGCCCGAGCAGGACATGTCGGAAATGATCGCCAAGCGCCGCGCCGCGCGCGAGGCGCTGAATCCGCCGGCACCGCCTTCGCCGCCGGTGGAGAGCGAGGCCGACCGCGCCAAGCGCATCGCCCTGGCCAACATTGGCCGCGCCAACGCGGCCAGCCAGAACAGCGGCAACGACAAGGACGACAGCGGCGGCGTGTTCTCGGTCGACAAGAGCTTCCACAGCGCCGAAGTGAAATTCCGCGGCTGGAACGTCAACTTCAAGCGCAACTGGCTGCAGCAGATCCACGTCGAGCAGGGCGCGGAGCAGGACATCGAGACCGCGGTAGTCAAGGAAATGATCAAGATCATCCGCAAGGAAAAGCAGGGCGACTTCCAATGGGAATCGCGCCGCCTGGGCAAGGTGGTCACCCTGAGCGCGCGCAAGGAAGACGAAAAAGAACTGAGCGCCTTCCTGCTGAAAGAAATGTTCCCCGAATACACCCGGGGCGCCTCCAGATAATCCGGGGTCAGTTCTGCCAATCGCACACGAGCCCTACCGTAAGCGACGCTTACGGTAGGGCTCGTGTGCGATTGGCAGAACTGACCCCGGATTTTATTTGAGCTTGCGGGCGACTTCGAGGGCGAAGTAGGTGAGCACGCCGTCGGCGCCGGCGCGCTTGAAGGCCAGGATCGATTCCATCATCACTTTGTCGTGATCCAGCCAGCCGTTTTGCGCGGCCGCTTTCAGCATCGCGTATTCGCCGCTGACCTGGTAGGCGAAGGTCGGCACCTTGAATTCATCCTTTACCCGGCGCACGATGTCCAGGTAGGGCATGCCGGGCTTGACCATCACCATGTCGGCGCCTTCGGCCAGGTCCAGGCCCACTTCGCGCAGCGCTTCGTCGCTGTTGGCCGGGTCCATCTGGTACTGGTTCTTGTCGCCCTTGCCCAGGTTGGCCGCCGAGCCGACCGCGTCGCGGAACGGGCCGTAGAAGGCCGAGGCGTATTTGGCCGAGTAGGCCATGATGCGGGTGTGGATGTGGCCCGCCGCTTCCAGCGCCGCGCGGATCGCGCCGATGCGGCCGTCCATCATGTCGGACGGCGCCACCACGTCGACACCGGCCTGCGCGTGGCACAGCGCCTGGCGGATCAGCATGTCGGTGGTGATGTCGTTGATGACGTAGCCGTTGTCGTCGATCAGGCCATCCTGGCCATGGCTGGTGTACGGGTCCAGCGCGACGTCGGTCAGGATGCCCAGCTCGGGAAAGGCTTGCTTGAGCGCGCGCACGGCACGCGGCACCAAGCCATCCGGGTTGGTGGCTTCGATGCCGTCCGGGGTCTTTTTCGCCACGTCGATCACCGGGAACAGCGCCAGCACCGGGATGCCCAGCGACACGCATTCTTCCGCCACCTTCAGCAGCAGGTCGACCGAGACGCGCTCCACGCCCGGCATCGAGGCCACCGCTTCGCGCTGGTGCGTGCCTTCGAGGATGAACACCGGGTAGATCAGGTCCGCCGGCGTGACCACGTTTTCGCGCATCAGCGCGCGCGAGAACGGGTCGCGGCGCATGCGGCGCATGCGGATGGCGGGGAATTGGGCTGCTGCTGTAGGCTTGCTCATGACTGTTCCTAAATCTGAGGGTTACGCATCCGCGTCGTCGCCGCCGGCCATGCCGGCCAGCTCGAGGATCTTGTCGTTGGCTTCGTCGATGCCAACGCGCTTGAGCGCGGAGAACAATTGCACGGTGAAGGGGAAGCCTTCGCCGTCTTCGTCGACGTAGCTGTCCAGCTTGGCCTTGGCCTGGCGCAGCACGTTGACCGATTCATTGCGGTTCAGCTTGTCCACCTTGGTGAGGATGCAGTGGATCGGCTTGCCGGTCGGGGCGAACCATTCCAGCATCTGCACGTCCAGCTCGGTGAACGGACGGCGCGCGTCCATGATCAGGACCAGCGCGGCCAGCTGCTCGCGGCGCTGCACGTAGTCGCCCAGCAGGCGCTGCCAGTGGTCCTTGGCCGAACCGGACACTTCCGCATAACCATAGCCGGGCAAGTCGACCAGCATGCACTCGATCTCCTCGACGATGGTCGGATCGTGGCGGTGCTGGGCGACGTGCGCGCCGCCGACCGAGAAAAAGTTGATGTGCTGGGTGCGGCCCGGCGTCTTCGAGGCGAAGGCCAGCCCCTTCTGATTGCACAAAATATTGATGGCGGTCGATTTACCGGCATTGGAGCGCCCCGCGAAGGCAATCTCCGGCACCTGGGTGTCGGGCAGATCGCGCAATTGGTTGACGGTCGTGAAGAAGCGGGCTTGCCAGAGTTTGGACATGGGGGAGTGGGGAAAAAAGCAACAGTTTAAATCAGGAATTTTTAGGGGCTATTGTACAATGGGTGGTTACCAAGTGCCTTTAAGCATGGTTGATGCTCCGCCGGGCACGCTGGTTCCTAACCTTTTTAGAACTCGTTCCGGGGTGCTTAATGAATAGTGTGTTTTCACCGTTTGTCAAATCTTTGTTCGTCGCTTTGCTGGCCGTCTCGGCCACCGCCTCCGCGGCGGACGAGAACAAGCCCGCCCAAGCTGCTCCCAAAATCGATCCCGCCAAAGGCGGCTCCCTGTTCACCGATGGCGACAATGCGCGCGGCCTGCCGGCCTGCGTATCCTGCCATGGCGCCGGCGGCAATTCGACCATCACGGTCAATCCGAAGCTGGCCGGTCAACATGAGGGCTATGTCTACAAGCAGTTGGTGAACTTTACGACGGCCGACCGGAATCAACCGGTCATGACCACCTACGCCAAAATGCTGACCGACGAGGAAAAGCACAATGTCGCCGCCTGGCTGGCCACGCAACAGGCCAAACCGGGCGCCGCCAGGAACAAGGATATTATCGAGCTGGGCAAGAAGATTTATCGCGGCGGCATCGCCGAGAAAAATGTTCCCGCCTGCGCCAGCTGCCATGGCGCGGCCGGCGCCGGCATCCCGGTGCAGTATCCACGCCTGGCCGGCCAGCATCAGGACTATACGGTAACCGAGCTGGGTCTGTTCAAGGCCGGCACGCGCAAGAATGCGGAGATGGGCGCCATCGCCAAGCGCATGTCGGACGAGGAAATGAAGGCTGTCGCCGATTACGTAGCAGGCTTGAAATAATGTTGTTTGTTCCGCATCGAATTGCTGCGGAGTAACTCTAAAGATGGAGGCGGCAGCGTGAGCATGCCGCCTTTTTTATTGGTATGCTGCCGCCTGCCAACACTTTTTAAAGAATCTTCATTCGCATGAGCAGTCCCAGCACCACCGGTATCCAACTGAAAACGCGTCGCCCCGTGGTGGGCGAAATCGTCGAACTGATTTCCTCCATGCGTTTCGCCATCGCCTTGCTGGCGATGATCGCGATTGCCGCCATCATCGGCACCGTGATGAAGCAGGGCGAGCCATCGGCCAACTACATCAACCAGTTCGGTCCGTTCTGGTACGAGGTGTTCCGCAAGATCGGCCTGTACGCCGTGTATTCGAGCTGGTGGTTTCTGCTGCTGATGGCGGTGCTGGTGGTGTCCACCTCGCTGTGCATCATCCGCAATGCGCCCAAGATGATCAAGGACATGCGCAGCTGGCGCGAGAACGTGCGCGAGCAGTCGCTGCTGAACTTCCACCACAAGCTGCACTGGCGCGCTCCGCTGTCGCGCGCGGCACTGGCGCAGCAGAGCGCGGCCCGCCTGCAGAACGCCGGCTACCAGGTCAAGCTGGTGGAGAAGGATAACGGCACCCTGGTCGCCGCCAAGCGCGGCGCGGCCAACAAGTTCGGCTACATCTTCGCCCACTCGGCCATCGTGATCATCTGCCTGGGCGCGGTGATGGATTCCGACCTGCCGATCCGCGCGCAGGAATGGTTCTTCGGCAAAGTGCCGTTCACCGGCAGCGGTCTGATCTCGCAGATTCCCGCGTCCAGCCGCCTGAGCACGGGCAATCCCACCTTCCGCGGCAATACCATGATTCCGGAAGGGCAGAACAGCAGCACCGCGATTCTGAACCGTCCCGACGGCGTGCTGATCCAGGAACTGCCGTTCACCATCAACCTGAAAAAATTCACCATCGATTTCTACAGCACCGGCATGCCCAAGCTGTTTGCCAGCGATGTGGAAGTGCGCGACAACCAGACCGGCGAGACGGTCAAGGGCACGATCGAGGTCAACAAGCCGCTGATCTACAAGGGCGTGGCGATCTACCAGTCCAGCTTCGAGGACGGCGGTTCCAAGCTCAAGCTGACCGGCTACCCGATGCAGGGCCATGACAGCAAGCCGTTCGAGATCGCCGGCGAAGTGGGCGCCTCGACCGCGCTGGGCGATGCCTACACGGTGGAGTGGTCGGGCTTCCGTCCGTTCAACGTGGAAAACGTCGGCCCCACCGACGACCCGCGCGCGGTCAAGCAGGGCAAGAGCCTGGAAGAGGAATTCGCCCAGAGCCTGGACAAGCACACCGGCTCGGCCGGCAAGAACGCCAACAACAAGAACCTGAAGAACGTCGGCCCAAGCATCAGCTACAAGCTGCGCGACAAGACCGGCCAGGCGCGCGAGTACAACAACTACATGCAGCCGATCACCGTCGATGGCGCCACCGTGTTCCTGGCCGGCATGCGCGCCAATCCGTCGGACAACTTCAGCTACCTGCGCATCCCGGCCGATGACGCCCACGGCGTCAACGAATGGATGCGCCTGCGCGCCGCGCTGCAAGACCCGGCCCTGCGCGCCGCCGCCGCCCAGCGCTACGCCGAGCGCGCCACGCCGAATTCGGACAAGGGCGACGCCCTGCGCGCCCAGCTGCAAGCCTCGGCCGACAAGAGCCTGACCATCTTCGCCGGCAGCGACAAGGCGGCCGGCTTCATGGCCATCTCGCAGTTCCTGGAGAAAGTCCCGGCCGCCGAGCAGGAGAAAGCCGCCGACGTGTTCATGAAAATCCTCAACGGCAGCCTGTGGGACCTGTGGCAGGTGGCGCGCCTGAAGGACGGCCTGCAGCCGGTCAGCGAGGACGAAAGCCACGCCCGCTTCCTGCAGCTGGCCACCAACGCGCTGTCCGACGTGTTCTTTTACGGCGCGCCGGTGTTCCTGCAACTGGACGACTTCACCGAGATCAAGGCCTCGGTTTTCCAGGTGACGCGCTCGCCGGGCAAGAATGTGGTGTATCTTGGCTGTCTGTTCCTGGTGCTGGGCGTGTTCGCCATGTTCTACATCCGCGAACGCCGCCTGTGGATCTGGATTAAGGATGACGTCAGCGGCGCCGAGGCGCTGATGGCCATGAGTACCCAGCGCAAAACGCTGGACTTTGAGCGTGAATTTGAAACCCTGAAGGACAAGCTGCCCCTTTCGGCCTAAGCAGGAGAATATGATGGAACTGACCCAATCCCAGCAAACCTATACCCAGGCGCCAGGCTATTTCAAGCGCCTGACCATCGCCGACTGGCTGTTCGCCGTGGCGCTGCTGGCCGGCGCCGTGTTCGCGCTGAACCGCTACGGCAGCTTCATGGACGTCTACGAACAGGGCATCCTGCTGGCGGCGGTGCCCACTTTCGCCGCGCTCGGCTGGCACTGGAAGCCGGTGCGCTGGCTGATGCCGCTGGTGGCGCTGCTGGCGCTATGGGCGATCGCCATGTACGCCGGCGTGCTCGATAACGGCAGCAAGAAATTCTGGCTGCGCATGATGCTGTCCAGCCAGTCGGCGGTGCTGTGGATGAGCGTGATGTTCACCATCTCCACCGTGTTCTACTGGATCGGCTTCGCCGGCCGCTCGGTCCCGGCGTCCAGCATCGGCTCCAAGCTGTGCTGGACCGCCGTGGTGCTGGGCTGGACCGCGATGATGGTGCGCTGGTTCGAGTCCTACCTGATCGGCGCCGACGTCGGCCACATCCCGGTGTCCAACCTGTACGAAGTGTTCATCCTGTTCTCGCTGATCACCGCCATGTTTTACCTGTACTTCGAGCAGCGCTACGCCACCCGCCAGATGGGACCGTTCGTGCTGCTGGTGATCACCGCCGCCATCGGCTTCCTGATGTGGTACACCACTGCGCGCAGCGCGGCCGACATCCAGCCGCTGCTGCCGGCGCTGCAAAGCTGGTGGATGAAGATCCACGTGCCGGCCAACTTCATCGGCTATGGCAACTTCGCGCTGGCGGCCATGGTCGCCTCGGCCTACCTGCTGAAGACCTCGGGCTACCTGAAGGACCGCCTGCCGTCGGAGGAAGTGCTGGACGACGTGATGTACAAGGCCATTTCGGCCGGTTTCGCCTTCTTCACCATCGCCACCATCCTGGGCGCGCTGTGGGCGGCGGAAGCGTGGGGCGGCTACTGGTCGTGGGACCCGAAGGAAACCTGGGCGCTGATCGTCTGGCTCAACTACGCGGCCTGGCTGCACATGCGCCTGATGACCGGCCTGCGCGGCCGTCCGGCGGCCTGGTGGGCGTTGGTGGGCCTGCTGGTGACCACCTTCGCCTTCCTGGGCGTCAACATGTTCCTGTCCGGCCTGCACTCCTACGGGAAATTGTAAACGCAAGTTTAAGATTCACTCCGGAAGTTTCGTGTAAGGTGGAGCCTTACACTTCTTCCGGAGTCAACCATGCTGATCAAGCGCAGTCCCAACGGCATCGACCTGCCATTTTCTTCCGAAATCACGCCGCGCGAGATCTACGAATCGCGCCGCAAGTTCATGCGCCAGATCGCGGTCGGCGCGGTCGGTGGCGCGGCGCTGCTGGAGATGGCGCAGCGTGAAGCCTTCGCCCAGGGCGGCGGCGCCAAGCTGCCCGGCAAGCTCAACCCGTCCTACTCGACCCTGGAAAAGCAGACGCCGTTCAAGGACGCCACCACCTACAACAACTACTACGAATTCGGCACCGACAAGAGCGAGCCGGCCATGTACGCGGGCACGCTCAAAACCCATCCGTGGACGGTCAGCATCGAAGGCGAAGTGAAAAAGCCGCTGACGCTGGACCTGGACGCGCTGCTGAAGCTGGCGCCGCTGGAAGAGCGCGTCTACCGCCTGCGTTGCGTCGAGGGCTGGTCGATGGTGATCCCGTGGGTCGGCTACTCGTTCTCCGAGCTTATCAAGAAGGTCGAGCCGACCGGCAACGCCAAGTACGTGGAATTCGTCACCCTGGCCGACAAGAAGCAGATGCCGGGCGTGGGCAGCCGCGTGCTGCAATGGCCGTACACCGAAGGCCTGCGCATCGACGAAGCCAACCATCCGCTGGCGCTGCTGACCTTCGGCATGTACGGCGAAGTGCTGCCGAACCAGAACGGCGCGCCGGTGCGCATGGTGCTGCCGTGGAAATACGGCTTCAAATCGGCCAAGTCCATCGTCAAGATCCGCTTCGTCAAGGACCAGCCGCGCACCTCGTGGAATCTGTCGGCGCCGAACGAATACGGCTTCTACTCGAACGTGAATCCGGACGTCGATCACCCGCGCTGGTCGCAGGCGTCCGAGCGCCGCATCGGCGAAGACGGCTTCCTGTCGCGCAAGCGCAAGACGCTGATGTTCAACGGCTATGCCGACGTCGCGCCGTTGTACGCCGGCATGGACCTGAAGCGGTACTACTGATGGTCTTCAACCCGAGTCCGAAGCAGATCGGCTGGCTGAAGGGAGCCATCTTCGCGCTGGCGCTGGTGCCGCTGCTGCGCATGGTGTACCTGACGGTGAGCGGGCAACTGGTCGACCCGCTGGAATTCATCACGCGCGGCACGGGCGACTGGACCCTGTACTTCCTGTGCTTCACGCTGGCGGTGACGCCGCTGCGGCGGCTGAGCAAATGGAACTGGCTGATCAAGCTGCGCCGCATGCTGGGTCTGTTTATGTTCTTCTACGGTCTGCTGCACTTCATGACGTTCCTGTGGTTCGACCATTTCTTCGATGTGCAGGAAATGTGGAAGGACGTGCTGAAGCGGCCATTCATCACGGTCGGGTTCATCGCGTTCGTGCTGCTGATCCCGCTGGCGGTCACCAGCACCAACGCCATGGTCAAACGGCTGGGCGGCAAGCGCTGGCAATGGCTGCACCGGCTGATCTACGTGATCGCGCCGCTGGCGATCCTGCACTTCTGGTGGATGAAGGCGGGCAAGCACGACTTCATCCAGCCGACCATCTTCGGCGTGATTCTGAGTGTGCTGCTGCTGATGCGCGTCTGGTGGGCGGCCCGCAAATAATCCGGGGTCTAATCCGGGGTCAGTTCTGCCAATCGCACACGAGCCCAGCCGTAGCGGATGCTACGGCTGGGCTCGTGTGCGATTGGCAGAACTGACCCCGGATTATTATTTGATCAGCGATTCCAGCGCGTACAGGTCGGCCGGGTTTTCGCGCTGGCGCACCAGGTGCGGGACGCTGCCGTCGACGATGACTTCGGCCGCGCGGCCGCGGGTGTTGTAGTTGGACGCCATGGTCATGCCGTAGGCGCCCGCCGTGTGCATCACCAGCAGGTCGCCCGCCGCCACCGCCAGCGCGCGGTCGCGCGCCAGCCAGTCGCCCGATTCGCAGATCGGCCCGACCACGTCATAGGTGGCCGCCGCGGCGCCGCCTTGCAGCACCGGCTGCATGTCCATCCACGCCTGGTACAGCGCCGGCCGCGCCATGTCGTTCATGGCCGCGTCGACAATGCAGAAGTTCTTTTCTTCGCCATGCTTGAGGAACTCGACTTTCGTCAGCAGCACGCCGGTGTCGCCGACGATCGAACGGCCCGGCTCGAAGATGACCTTGATGCCGTTGCCGCCATGGCGCTCGGCCCGCCAGGCGTCGATGCGCGCGAACAGACGGCCCAGGTAGTCGCCCACCGGCACCGGCGCTTTCTCGCCTTGCTCGCGATAATCGATGCCGATGCCGCCGCCGATGTCCAGGTGGTGCAGTACGATGCCTTCCGCCCCCAGTTGGTCGATCAGTTCGATCAGGCGATCCAGCGCTTCCAGCAGCGGTGCGTCGTCCAGCAGCTGCGAGCCGATATGGCAGTCGATGCCGACCACGTCCAAATGCGGCAGCTGTGCCGCCGTGCGGTAGGTGTCCAGTGCGTCCGAGAACGCCACGCCGAACTTGTTGGCCTTCAGGCCGGTGGCGATGTAGGGGTGGGTCTTGGCGTCGACGTTCGGGTTCACGCGCAGCGAAATGCGCGCCTTCTTGCCCATCCCGCCGGCCACCTCGTTCAGGCGGTGCAGTTCGGGGATCGATTCGACGTTGAAGCACAGGATGTCGTGGCTCAGCGCCAGACGCATTTCCTCCACGCTCTTGCCGACGCCGGAGAAGATCACCTTGCGCGGATCGCCGCCGGCCGCCAGCACGCGCAGCAGCTCGCCGCCGGAGACGATGTCGAAGCCGGCGCCCTGGCGCGCCAGCAGGTCGAGGATGGCCAGGTTGGAGTTGGCCTTCATGGCGTAGCACACCAGCGCGTCGCGGCCCCGGCAGGCGTCGGCGTAGGCGGCGAAATTGGCCAGCAGCGCAGCCTTGGAATACACGTAGGTGGGCGTACCGAATTGTTCGGCAATCGCGCTCAGCGACGTGCCTTCGGCGTGCAGCACGCCGTCTTTATACGAAAATTGCGACATAAAAATTATTGTTGAGGGGCGACAGGATCGGAGATCGGCGAGGGGACCGGCGGAATCGCCGGCGGCGTTACGGGGTTGTTGCCGCTCTTGGCAGATTTACCGCCGGGAGGCTTGGGCAGATACAGCGGGCCGGGTTGGCCGCAGCCGCTCAGCAATACGCTCAGGCACAGGGTTGCCATGCCGGCAATCAAACGGAAAGTGGACTTCACGATAGAATCACGGTTTATTGAGATCAGATATGGGAGTGTAGCATGGGCGAATCCGAATTCCTGGCGCAGGCGGAAGCCACCCTCGATGCCATCGAGGCGGCGCTGGACCGTTTGAACGACGACAACATGATCGACGTCGAGTGCAGCCGCAGCGGCAATGTGCTGGAAATCGAGTTTATCGACAACGGTTCCAAGATCATCGTCAACAGCCAGGCGGCGATGCAGGAGCTGTGGGTGGCGTCGCGCTCGGGCGGCTACCACTACAAGCAAGTCGACGGCAAGTGGATCAACGGCCGCGACAACACTGAGCTGTTCACCGCGCTGTCGGAGATGGTCACGGCGCAGGGTGGCAGCCCGGTGGTGCTGACGGACGGATGAACGAATTTCTTCCCGGCGCGGCGCTGGCTGCCGGTGCCGCCAATACCCAGCCCGCCCCGTCCACCCCCGGCGCTGGGACTGACGGGTTATGCCACCAGGCGTCTGGACGGTCTGAGTTTCCGTCTCAGCGACCGCGAAGCGTTTTCCGACTACTACGTCAACACGCCCGATGAATGGCGTTTGTTCAATCGCCTCGGTTATCCGGAAAAAAACCACATCGAGTGCGAGTTCTTCGATATCGAGCAGTTCCGCGCCGGCCATAACACCGCCGTGCCGCGGCCCGGCATGCCGGCCAGCTGCTACCAGCGCGCTCCGGCCAGGCCCAAGGTGGTGCTGATCCGGGGCGATTCGCATGCCGAGCATCTGTCGGTCGTATGGTTTGCGCAAGAATCCGCCGGCGGACTGGCCAGTGCCGCAGTGCCGATCCTGATGATGACCGATATGTGGCAGCTCAAGTAATGGATGCGTTCTGTCGCCAGGATGGCTGCATGACTTATCTTGGCGAGGATCGCAAGACCGGCGCCACCAGCCACGACTACGGCCACCTGATGCCTGCAGCCTCGGACTACCTGGCGCGCCAGGCGCTGGTCCAGGCCGTTACCGGCCGGTGAGTTGGGGGACAGACCACGTTTTTGCAATACGTGCGCACGGCGCACGTATTGCAAAAACGTGGTCTGTCCCCGAAGTCAGAACAGCTCGTTCTTGACGGCGTCCTTGGCCTTTTCCTCGGCCGGGGTGCCGTGGCCGGGCGCGTCGAGGTTGTTCACGCCGGCGCCGGGCGGGTTCTCGGAATAATAGTATTCGTCGCCCACCACCATGATGCCGTCCGGTACGGCGCGTTCTTCAATCGGAATATTCTTCAGCGCCTTCTGCATGTAGCCGATCCAGATCGGCAGCGCCAGGCCGCCGCCGGTTTCGCGGTTGCCGAGGTTCTTGGGCTGGTCGTAGCCGATCCAGGCGATACCCACCAGCTTGGCCTGGTAGCCGGCGAACCAGGCGTCGATCGAATCGTTGGTGGTGCCGGTCTTGCCGGCGATGTCGCGCCGGCCCAGCACGTTGGCCTTGGCGGCGGTGCCGTAGCGCACCACGTCCTTCAGCATGGAATCCATCAGGAAGGCGTTGCGCTCGTCGATCACGCGGTTCTTTTCGTCGCCGGCCAGGTCCGGGTGGGCCTGCGACAGGATCTTGCCGTCGGCGTCGGTGACCTTGGAAATCAGGTAGGGACTGACCTTGTAGCCGCCGTTGGCGAACACGGCGTAGGCGCCGGCCATCTGCAGCGGCGTGACGTTGCCGGCGCCCAGCGCCAGGGTCAGGTAGGGCGGGTTCTTGTCGGCGTCGAAGCCGAAGCGGGTCGCGTATTCCTGGCCGTACTTGGCGCCGATGCGGTGCAGGATGCGGATCGAGATCATGTTCTTGGACTTGGTCAGGCCCTTGCGCATGGTCATCGGCCCGTCGTACTTGCCGTCGTAGTTCTTCGGCTCCCAGGCCTGGCCGCCGGTCTGGCCGGCGTCGAACGAGATCGGCGCGTCGTTGATCACGGTGGCCGGCGACAGGCCGCGTTCCAGCGAGGCCGAATAGATGAACGGCTTGAACGAGGAACCCGGCTGGCGCCAGGCCTGGGTCACGTGGTTGAACTTGTTGCGGTTGTAATCGAAGCCGCCCACCATGGCGCGGATGGCGCCGTCGGTGGTGCTGGCCGCCACGAAGGCCGATTCGATTTCCGGCATCTGCGCCACTTCCCAGTCCTTGCCCTCCTGCATCACGCGGATCAGGGCGCCGCGGCGGATGCGCTTGTTCGGCGGATTCTTGTCGGACAGCCACGAGCGGCCCATTTCCAGGCCGGCGCCGCTGATCTTGATTTCCTCGCCCGACGCGGTCACCGCGGTGATCAGCTGCGGCGTGGCCGACAGCACCACCGCGGCGATGAGGTCGTCGTTGTCGGGATGCTCGGCCAGCACCGTCTCGATCGCGTCGTCGGCGTCTTCCTTGGCGGCCGGGATGTCGATGTAAGCCTCGGGACCGCGGTAGGCGTGGCGCTTTTCGTAATCCATCACGCCCTTGCGCAGCGCCAGGTAGGCGGCATCCTGGTCGGCCTTGGTGATGGTGGTGAACACGTTCAGGCCGCGCGTGTAGGTGTCGTCCTTGAACTGCTCGTACACCAGCTGGCGCGCCAGTTCGGCCACGTATTCGGCGTGCACGCCGAACTCGCTGCTGTCGGTCTTGACCTTGAGCGGCTCGGCCTTGGCCTGTTCATATTGCTTGTCGGTGATATAGCCCAACTCATGCATGCGCTGCAGGATGTATTGTTGCCGGGTGCGCGCGCGCTTGGGATTGACTACCGGATTGTAAGCCGATGGCGCTTTCGGCAAGCCGGCCAGCATGGCCGCTTCGGCCACGCTGATGTCGCGCAGATTCTTGCCGAAATAGATTTGCGCGGCCGAGGCGAAACCGTAGGCGCGCTGGCCCAGGTAGATCTGGTTCATGTAGACCTCGAGAATCTGGTCCTTGCTGAGGTTCTTCTCGATCTTCCAGGCCAGCAGCATTTCGTAGACCTTGCGCTTGATGGTCTGTTCGCTGGACAGGAAGAAGTTGCGCGCCACCTGCTGGGTGATGGTCGAGGCGCCCTGGCGGCCGCCGCCGCCGACCGCGTTGTGCAGGGCCGCGCGCAGGATGCCGGTGTAGTCGACGCCGCCGTGTTCGTAGAAACGGTCGTCCTCGATCGCCAGCACGGCCTTTTTCATCACGTCCGGGATGTCCTTGATGCGCGCCAGGTTGCGGCGCTCCTCGCCGAATTCGCCGATCAACACGTTGTCGGCCGAGAAGATGCGCAGCGGCATTTTCGGCCGGTAATCGGTCAGCGTGTCGAGCTCGGGCAGGTTGGGATAGGCTAGCGCCAGACCGAACACGACCAGCAGCACCCCGGTCACCGCCAGGCCCAGCACGGACAGCCCGGCCAGCAGGAAGAAGCGCGCGGCGGGTTTGCGCGGTTTGGCGTTATCGTTGCCGGAAGAGGGCGGCGGCGCCGCAGTGGAAGAAGCCATGCAATTCGATCTGTGGGTTGGACGTGCCAGCGATTATAAGCGAGTGGCGCGGCGGTACCGTAGTCATGTCGGGGGACAGGAAAATTTGCGCATGAGCAACAAGGCAATTCAGTTGTTTTTGCGGCCACGTCGGGCCAAAAGAGTGTGGCGAAACGCTCACACCACGGCAATTGTGCACGGTAGAAATACCTTTACACTTAAATAGGGCCGATTTAATGTACAGGCTGATATAAGCCGTCTAAACGCAGGTTTTTACAGGTTTTACACGAGTTCTCGCCATGCACACGGTTCCGCCAGATGTCCCGATGGTTCGCAGCGCGGGCGCCCACATGGGCGCCGGGAGACCCGCATGATCGATTTCAAAGCCTTGCTGGGACAGGCCAATCCGCCGCTGGTCGGCATCGACATCAGCACGTCCAGCGTGCGCCTGGTGGAACTGGCGCAGGCCGGCAAGGGCGCCGGCGACTACCGCCTGGAACGCTACGCGGCCGAGCCGCTACCGCGCAATGCCGTCACCGACGGCAATATCGAAAACATGGACCAGGTGGTGGAGGCGGTGCGCCGCGTCTGGAAGAAAAGCGGCACCAAGGCGCGCCACGCGGCGCTGGGCATGCCGCCGGCCTCGGTGATCACCAAGAAAATCATCCTGCCGGCCGGGCTGTCGGACGACCAGCTGGAAGTGCAGGTCGAGTCGGAGGCCAGCCAGTACATTCCGTTCGCGCTGGACGAGGTCAGCCTCGATTTCGACGTGATCGGCCCGGCCGCCAATTCGGTCGACGACATCGAAGTGATGCTGGCCGCCTCGCGCCGCGAAAAGGTCGAGGACCGGGTGGCGGTCGCCGAGGCGTCCGGCCTGAAGGCCACCGTGATGGACATCGAATCGTACGCCGCGCGCGCCGCGCTGGACCGCGTCACCGCGCAGTTGCCCGATGCCGGCGCCGGCCAGATCATCGCGCTGTTCCAGATCGGCGCGCAGGTCACGCAGATTTCGGTGATGCTGGACGGCGCCACGGTGTACGAGCGCGAGCAGCCGTTCGGCGGCAATTCGCTGACCCAGGACATCGTCCGCACCTACGGCCTGTCGTTCGACGAGGCCGAGGCGCGCAAGAAAACCGGCGACCTGCCCGACACCTTCCACGCCGAGCTGCTGACGCCCTTCCTTGAAAGCGCCGCGCTGGAAGTCACGCGCGCGATCCAGTTCTTCTACACCTCCACGCCGTACACGCGGGTCGACCAGCTGTTTCTGGCCGGCGGCTGCGCGCTGATTCCCGGCCTGCTGGAACTGGTGGCCAGCCGCACGCGCATTTCCAGCGCGGTGATCTCGCCGTTCAAGGGCATGCAGATCGGCCCGGCGGTGCGCGAGTCGCAGCTGCGGCTCGATGCGCCGGCCTATCTGGTGGCCTGCGGCCTGGCCCTGCGGAGGTTCGGCTGATGATACGCATCAACCTGCTCCCGCACCGCGAGGAAAAACGCAAGCAGAAGAAGCAGGCCTTCTATGCGCTGCTGGTGCTGGGCGGCGTGATCGGCGTCGGCATCGTGCTGGCGGTCGGCGGTTACAACGCGCGCGCCATCGCCATCCAGGAGCAGCGCAACCAGGTGCTGAAAAGCGCCATCGTCGTGCTCGACCACAAGATCGCCGAGATCGCCACGCTGAAGCAGGAAATCGAGGCGCTGAAGGCGCGCCAGCAGGCGGTGGAGGATCTGCAGGGCGACCGCAACCAGCCGGTCTATCTGCTGGACGAGCTGGTGAAGCAGACCCCGCCCGGCGTGTACCTGAAAGGCTTCCGCCAGGACGGTCAGCGGGTGGCGGTCAACGGCTATGCGCAGTCGCAGGAGCGGGTCTCGGAATTTCTGCGCAACCTGGCCGGCGTGTCGCCATGGCTGGAGCGGCCCGAACTGATCGAAGTGAAATCCGCCGTGCTCGGCCAGAGCAAGACCGGGCGCAAGGTGGTGGAGTTCAACCTCAACGTCAACATCAAGCGTCCGCGCGACAAGGACAAGCCGGAGGATGGCAAGTCCCGCTCCGCCAAACCGCAGGAGCGCGCCGCATGAAGGCCAACGTCAACCTGAACGAGCTGTTTGCCGACCTGAGCTCGCAGTTCCGCGACCTCAACGGACGGCATCCGGGCCAGTGGCCGCTGCTGCCGCGCGTGCTGTGCGCGGTGGGGGTGACGGCGGCGGTGTGCGCGGCCGGCTATTTCGGCTACTGGAGCTCGCAGTTCGACGAGCAGGAGGCCGGCGCCCAGCAGGAAGCCAGGCTGCGCGAGGAGTACCGCATCAAGACCGCGCAGGCGATCAACCTCGATGCGCTGCGCGCGCAGAAGGCGCAGGCCGACCTGTACGTCGACCGCCTGCAGAAGCAGCTGCCGAGCAAGGCCGAGATGGCCGCGCTGCTCAGCGATATCAACATGGCCGGCGCCGGCCGCGGCCTGCAGTTCGATCTGTTCAAGCCGCAGCAGGAAGTGATCAAGGATTACTACGCCGAGCAGCCGATCGACATCAAGGTCAACGGCAGCTACCACGACATCGGCTCGTTTGCCGGCGACGTCGCCAACCTGTCGCGCATCGTCACGCTCAACAACATGGCGCTGAACGCCAACAAGGACGGTTCGCTGACGCTGGAGGCGGTGGCCAAGACCTTCCGCTACCTGGACCCGGAAGAGGTGGCGGCGCAGCGCAAGGCGGCGGCCGACAAGAAGAAAAAGGCGGCGAAAAAATCATGAAGACGCTCCTTACCGCCCTGCTCATGATGCCGCTGCTGAGCGGCTGCGGCGACAGCGACGTGCAGGAAGTGCGCAACTGGATGAAGCAGGTCGATGCCGAGACGCGCGTCAAGGTGCCGCCGCTGGCCGAACCCAAGACCTTCATCCCGTTCGCCTACGCGCACAAGGACGAGCTCGACCCGTTCAATCCCAACAAGCTGCTGGCCGAGCTGGCCAAGCAGGCGGCGCAGGGCGGCGGTGGCGGCGGCATCCATCCCGATACCGCACGGCGCAAGGAATTGCTGGAGTCTTATCCGCTCGACACCATCCGCATGGTCGGCACCATCACCAAGGGCGGCAAGACCTACGCCATCCTGCAGGTGGACCGCGCCGTGCACCAGGTGGTGGTGGGCCAGCATCTGGGGCAGAACTACGGGCGCGTGATCGGCATCGACGACAACGCGGTGAACATCAAGGAAATCGTCCAGGACCCGGCCGGGGACTGGGTCGAGCGCCTGTCGAAGTTGGAACTGCAGGAAAGCAAGGAGACCACCAAATGACCGCTCATACCACGGCCCGGCGCGCTCTGGCCGCCATCTGGGCGCATGCGCTGACCATGACGCTGGCCATCGCGCTGGCCCTGCAGTGTGCCGGCGGCGCCCGCGCGCAGGCTGCCGCGCCAACCGCGGCCGCCGGCAATGCCATCGAAGCCATCAGCGCCAACCAGCAGGGCGCCAACGTCATCGTCAAGATCACGCTGAAGGATGCGCCGGCGCAGGCGCCGATCAGTTTCGCCATCAGCAATCCGCCGCGCGTGGTGCTGGACCTGGGCGCCACCGCCAACGCCACCGGCAAGACCGCGCTGGAACTGAATCAGGGCGAGCTGCGTAGCGTGAACGTGGTGCAGGCCGGCCAGCGTTCGCGGCTGGTGTTCAATCTGAAGCGCGCGCTCAACTACGCCGTCGCCATCGATGGCAAGGCGGTGATCCTGACCATCGACGGCACCGGCGGCGTCGCCACTGCGGTGGATGCCAACGGCCTGCCGGCGGCCCGCGCCGCGACGCCGGCCTCCGCGGCCACGTCCGCCCT
>NZ_SPVG01000041.1 GCF_004614165.1 Duganella callida
TTGCCGGCAACGGCGCCTGGAATTGCGGCGGCGCGGCGGCGGCCGGAGCGCGGTAGTCCGGTCCGACCGCGCAGCCGGCGGCGCAGCTGGCGATCAGCACGGCGGCGGCGAGCCTGTTCAGATACATCGGGATTCTCCTCATGGCGTCGGGCCGGCGCGCGGGCAGCGCACCGGTATTGCCATTACACCATCGGCGGAGAACGATTGTTACTAGCAGAACTGCTAGCTGCCTCTACAGCGCCCGCCAGCGCGGCGGTCGTTTTTCGACAAAGGCGCGCGGTCCCTCCTGGCAATCGCTGCTGTGGCGGCGTTTTTCCTCCCACTCGTAGCGGGCGCTGAACGCCTGCTCCAGCGGCAGGTCCGACGACTTCGCCGCCACCTCCTTGATGGCGCGCAGCGACAGCGGTGCGCTGCGCAGCAGATCCTCGACCCAACGCGCGACGCAGTCGTCCAGCCCGCCCGCCGGCGCCACCTCGTTGACCAGGCCCAGCTCGTAGGCCCGCGCGGCGCTCATGTGGCGTCCGCTGAGCAGATAGCCCATCGCGGTCTTGGTGGCCAGCTGGCGCGTCAGGCGGAACACCCCGCCGGCCCCGGCGATCAGCCCCAGCCGCGCTTCCGGCAGCGCGAACTGCGCATGCTCGGCCGCCACGATGATGTCGCACGCCAGCGCCAGCTCGAAGCCGCCGCCCAGCGCATAGCCGTTGACGCGCGCGATCAGCGGCTTGGACATCGAAAACCGCTCGGTCAGGCGCGGCCAGCCGGCCCCGCCCTGGCTGCCGAAGCTGGACGGCGGCGCGCCCGCCTGGTTGCGCGCCGCCAGTTCCTTCAAGTCCTGGCCGACCGAAAACGCCCGCTCGCCGGCCCCGGTCAGCACCCCCAGCCACAGGTTGTCGTCCTGCTCGAAATCGCCCCAGATCGCCGCCAGCTCGGTGTGGGTGCGCAGGTCGAGCGCGTTGAGCGCGTCCGGCCGGTTGAGCGTGATGTAGGCGACATGGCCCTGCTTGTCGTAGCGCACCCGTTCGGCCTGGGCGATGGCCGCGTTCATGATGTGTTCCATGCTAGGGCTCCACTGGCGACAACAGCGAACCGATGGCGGGCCGCAGCATGGCGGGCTTCCGCCGCACCAGCTCGCCGTGCAGGAAGGCCGCCAGCCGGCGCGCGCCCTCGTCGATCTGCTCCGGCGTCAGGTAGCTGCACGACAGCCGCAGCTGGCGATTGCCGCCGTCGTTCAGGTGGAAATAGCTCATCGGCGTCCACAGCACGCCGTAGCGGCTGGCGCACTGGTCCAGCAGCGCGGCGTCGGCCGCCACCGGCAGGCGCATGCGCACGAAGAAGCCGCCGGCCGGCACGTTCCAATGCACGCCGTGGGCCGGATCGCCGTTGACGCCGACGTGGCGCTCCAGCGCCGCCAGCAGCAGCGTCAGGTTGCGGCGGTACAGCGCGCCCTTGTCCTTGCTGAGCGCGGCCAGCGAACCGCCGTGTTCCAGCAGCATGCCGCCGACGATGGCCTGGCACAGCGGCGAGGTGTTCACCGTCACCATGCTTTTCAAGGAGGCCAGCTCGTCGGCCAGCAGGCGCAGTTGGCCGTGCTGGTCGCGCACCGCCTGGTCGGCCACCACGAAGCCGACCCGCACGCCCGGCATGCAAATCTTGGCGCAGGTGCCGAAGTAAATCACCCTCTGGTGGCCATCCAGCGCCTTCAGCGTCGGCAGCGTGCAGCCGGGCGCCGCCGTGAAGCCATAGGCGTTATCTTCCAGCAGCAGGAAATCTTCGCGCTCGGCCAGCGCCAGCAGCCGCTGGCGCGCCGCCAGGTCCAGCACCGTGCCGGACGGATTGGAAAAGTCGGGCGCCACGTACAGTGCGCGGATGCGCTTGCCGTCGGCGCGCGCGCGCAAACAGGCGCGCTCCAGCTGCGCCCAGTCCAGGCTGGCGCCGCCATCGGCGCTTTCCGTTTCATCGATGGGCACCATGCCCACGCCCAGCACGCTGGCGGCGCCGGCAATGCCGGCAAAGCAGGGATTGACCACCGCCAGCAAGTCATCCTCGCTGGCGCACAGGGCGCGCAGCACCAGCAGCAGCGCTTCCTGGCAGCCGACCGTGACCACCAGCGCTTGCGGCGCCACCTGCATGCCCTCGTCGCGCCGCAGCGCCGCCGCCAGCAGCTCGTTGATCACGCCCTTGCTCGGGCCGTACTGGTACAGCTGCTTGCGGATCTGCGCCGGCGTGCGGCCCTTGACCGTGGCCAGATATTCGCTGTAGCGCGCGATATAGCGCGCCGGATCGATGTCGTCGAACAGGCCGGCGTAGGGGGCGCCGGGCGCGAACGAAATCGCCTGCGGATAACGGTCCATCACCTCGTTGAGGAAGCTGATCGCGTCCAGCGCCGGATCGCTGATCGAGGCATGCAGGGCGGCGCGCGCCAGGACGACGCCGCGGCCGGCAGGGGTTGGGGTATGGGTCATGGTCATCTCCTCAGGCGCGGCTGACTTTGGCCAGCACGTCGGCGCTGTACAGGCGGTGCGCCTGTTCCAGCGCAAACTCGGCCATATAGAGGCGGAACGCTTCCAGCGGTTCTTCGGCCAGCGTCAGCATGCGCTTGTTGGCCACCACCGCCGGGCTGTCGTAGTCGGCCACGGCGCGCTCGACCGCCTGGTCCAGCGCCTCCGGCGCCACCACCTCGTCGAACAGCAGGCGGCCGTCGGCTTCGGCGGCGCGTATCCGGCGGCCGCCGAGGATGATCTGGCGGCTGACGCGCGCGCCCACCGCACGGCCGAGCCGCAGGTTGGCCACGCCGGGCACGATGCCCTCCTGCGCCGCCGGCAGGCTGAAGAAGCTGTCGTCGGCGCCGATCACCTTGTCGCACACCAGCAGCAGCTGGGCGCCGCCGCCGATGGCAAAGCTGTCCACCGCGGCGATCCACGGCTTGACCAGCTGGCGCGGCTGCAAAGCACCCGGCTGATCCTGCAGCACGCCGCGCAGCATCTTGCTGATGTAGCCCAACTCGCGCTGCAGCAGGAATTCGACGTAGGAAATACGGCCCCGGTGCAGCTGCTTCAGATTGATGCCGGCGCTGAACACGCGGCGCCCGGCATATTTCGGATGGCGCATCACGCCGCCGCGCAGCACGCACACGCGGACCTCGTCGTCGAGCAGCGCCACATCGACCGCCGCCTCCATGTCGGCGATCACCTGGTCGTCCTCGGCGTTCAGGCAGTCGAGGTTGTGCATGGTCAGATGCGCGGCGGCGCCGCGGCGCTCCAGCGTCAGCGTCGCCAGCGGCAACCGGCCGTCGCGGCGGAACTGCTGCAGCAGCGCGGCCGAGGATGGCGCCGGCCGCAGCATGCTTTCCAGCAGGTGCAGGCCGCTGGCCGGTGCCGCCAGCACTTCGGCAAAGAAAATGCCCTGGTCGATTTCGTAGCCCTCCTTGTCGCCCTGCAGCGCTGTGCGCTCGGCGGCGATGGTGGCGCGGGTCGGCGTCAGGCCGGGGAAGGCATCGGCCGCCGCGTACACCAGCTCGGCCAGTTGCGGACGCCGGCTGCGCCCCTCGGTCAGGCGTTCGTACACCCAGTCGGCGTGCAGGCGCAAGAAGCGCGTGCGCGCGGTACGGCCGGCTTCATGCACGGCCGCCGCCAGCGCCAGCTGCGCGGCGCTGCGTTGCGGTCTGGCTGGCAGCGCGGCCAGCAGCGCAGCGCCGCCTTCGAGATGGCGCGTCAGCGCACGGGAATCGATGTCGGGCACGCGGGTGGCGGCCGGCGCCTGGTCGAGCCAGGATCGCCAGTCTGGTGCGGCGGCGGCCGCGGTGAAATGCTGAGATGAACGCATAAGTGTCCTTGTCGGTGGGTCGGTTGGCTTAGTTGGTGTAGCCGGGCGCGGCGCGTTCGGCGGCCGGCGCCGCGGCCAGCACCGGCGGCACGGCGCTGCGCAGGCGGCGGTCACACGCCGCCAGATGGGTGCCCAGCCCTTCCTCGTAGCTCAGCGCCGAGGCGTCCAGCAGCAGGCGGCGACGCACGGCCAGATCGGACGAGATGGTCGGACACAGGGTCTTGACGAAGGCGGTGGCCGCCGCCTCGGGATCGTCGGCGGTCTCGTCGACCAGGCCCAGCGACTGCGCCAGCGCGGCGTCCAGCGGCATGCCCAGCACCGCGAAGCGGCGCGACCAGGTGACGCCGACCTGATGCGCCAGGCGGTGCAGCACCATGCCGGGCAGGATGCCGCCGTCGCGGCAGCGCAGGCTCAGGTTCAGGCCGGGGCCGGCGATGCGGTAGTCGGTGGTCAGCATCACCGCGATGCCGAGGTCGCCGCAGGGGCCGCTGGCGCCGGCGATGGTGACCGCGTTCAGACGTTCGATGCGGCGCAGCGCACGCTCCCACTGGTTGACCAGGGTGACATTCAACGTGCCCGCGCCGGTTTCGGCCGCAGTCGGCGCCGCGCCGTTCATCAGCACCAGCAGTGTGGCGCCGGCGCCGGCATCCTCGACGCAATCGCAGGCGCTGTTGACGCCGTCGATCAGCGATTTGCTCAGGGTGCAGGACACGTCCAGTTCCAGGCGCACCACCGTGCGGCCGTCGATGTCCGAGATCGAATTGAATTTAAACATGGTCTTTCCTTTGCGTAGAGTAGAGTCGAAAAGTAGGTGCTGTCAGAAAAATTCACCACTGCAGGAGCGCGGTCTCGATGGTCGAGCCCGGCCCCATGGTCATCATCACCGCGTAGTCGCCGGGCTGGATACGTCCCTCCTGCAGCAGGCGCTGGTAGGAAAACAGGAAGGAACCACTGGAGACGTTGCCGTAGTCGCGCAGGACGCTGGAGGTGTGGCGCACGTCGTCGGCGCTCAGGCCCAGGTTGACGCGCACCGAATCGATCACCTTCTTGCCGCCCGAGTGCACCACCCAATGGGCGATGTCGCTGCGGCGCAGGCCGGCATCGGCCAGCAGCTGGTCGATCACCGCTTCGGCATTGGCGCCCACCACGTACGGCACTTCCTGCGCCAGGAAGAAGCTGAACTTGCCGTGGTGGTCGTCCCAGTCGAAGCGCATGGCGTCGACCGCCTCGGAAATCACGCAACTGTTAAAGCCGAGCACGGTCGGGCTGCCGGCGCTGCGCGCGCGGTCGGCCAGCAGCGCCACGGCGGCGGCGCCGTCGCCGAACAGGCTGTTGACCACGGCGGTCTGCATGCTGTCGTCGTGGACATAGGCGGCCGAGCAGATTTCCACGCACAGCATCACCGCCAGCTTGCCCGGATGGGCCTGAGACCACGAGGTCACCGCGTTCAGGCCGTTCAGACCGGCGTTGCAGCCCATGCCGACGATGTCCAGCCGGCCGCAGTCGCGGCGCAGGCCCATGCGCTGACACAGCAGCGCGCTCAGGCCCGGCGTCAGCATGCCGGTGGTGGTCACGCAGCACAGGTAGCGGATGTCCTGCGGCTGGGCGCCGGCCTGTTCCAGGCAGTCCAGCAGCGCGCGTTCGCCGATCGCCAGCGCCTGGCTGCGGTGCTTTTGCAGCAGCTCGCCCTGCGTCTCGTTGACCGGCTTGCCGTCGGCGCCGGCCGGCGGCAGCGTCAGGTGGCGGCGCTCGACCGAGCCGCTCATGAACATCAGGCGGATGCGGCGGTCGTCGATCCGGAACGCGTCCAATACCTGCTGCTGGCTATAGGCGGTCGGCGGCGTGGCGGTGCCGACGCCGATGATCTGCGCGCGGGCGGTTTCGAACAGCGGCGTCATGGCCTGCTTGCGGACGGCGCGGCGGGTCGGTATCAGTTCTTGGGTCATAGCCATTTCGTTCTCCAGTAGAGGGGATCAGTCAGAAAGCGTCCGGTACTTCGGTTTCGAGCCGGTACAGGCGGCGCTGCAGCAGCGACCACGCCGAAATCAGCGCCGCCGTCAGCCCCACCGTCACAAAGAAAAAGCCGGTGCCGCGGCCCTTGCCAGCGCCGAACCAGGCGCCGATGCTGTCGAACCACAGACCGCCCGGCATCAGCGCCGGTTCGAACACGTGGTGCGCCAGCGCGCCGCCGGCGAGCGCGCTCAGCGGTATCAGGCTCAGCTGCACCGCCTGCTGCAGCGCGGCGAAGCTGCCCTGGCGCTCGCGCGGCACCTTGCGGCGCCACACGGCCTGCATGCAGGCGCCCAGGGTCGAGGTGCTGAGCATCACCACGAAGGCGGCGCCGCACAGCAGCGCCACCGACTGCGTGGCGCCGGCCACCGCGATGCCGAGCCCGGCCAGCAGGTTGAAGCTCAGCACCAGCGGCGTGAAGCGGCGCGGACCGCCCCACACCGCCATCACCAGCCCGCTCAGCAGCGCGCCCAGCGCGCCGCAGGTGGTGATCCAGGCCAGCGACTCGGCGCTGTGCACCGCCAGCACCAGCGGCGTCACCAGCACCATCACCATGCCGGCCATGAAGCCGCCCATGCTGGTGTAGCCGTACACCATGGCCATGGCCGGCCGCTGGCGCAGGAAGTCGAGCGACCAGCGCAGGTCGCGCAGCGGCGAGCGCTTGCTCTGTCCGGTCGCCGGCGCGGCCGGCGGCGGCAGTTCGACGATGGCCAGGCTGGACAGCGCGACATAGAAGGTCAGGATGTCCAGCACGATGATGCCGGACAGGCCGATCAGCCCGAGCAGCCCGGCGGCCAGCAGCGGCGCGGCGATCTGCGACAGCGCGCCGGCCAGGCCGAACATGCCGTTGGCGCGGCCGAACTGGCTTTTCTGCACGATGCTGGTAATGGCGGCGTAGGCGGCCGGTCCCTGGAACGCCATGCCCACCGACAGCAGCGTCTGCACCGTGAACAGCTGCCACAGCTCGAAGCGCCCCAGCCACACCAGCACGCCGATGGTGGCCACGCAGCACAGCGCCAGACCGTCGCAGGCGATCAGGATGCGGCGCCGGTCGATGCGGTCGGCCAGGCTGCCGGTCCAGGGCAGCAGCAGCAGCGCCGGCGCGGTCGAGAACAGCGTCAGCTGGGTGAAGTCGAGCACCGAGCCGGTGCGCTGGAACAGCCAGACGCCCAGGCCGAACGAAGTCAGCATGGTGCCGAACATGGAAATCGCCTGGCCGAACCAGACCGTGTAAAACACCGGGCTGAGCTTTTCCTGCGGCGGCCGGGCCGGCTTGGACTTGCCCTTGGCCGGCGCCGGCGCGGGTGGCGCCGCCAGGTCCGGCAGGGTCTCGGCCGGGTGTTCCAGGACAGAAGCGGAATGGGTCATTTGGCATCTTTCAGTAAAGGTTGCAGCCAGGCGGCCACCGCATCGATGTGCGGCCGCTGCAGCAGGGTCATGTGATTGCCCGGTCCTTCGAGGAAACGAATATCGGGCGCGAAACGGCTCCAGCGGTCCAGCAGATCCTGCGTGTCGTACTGCCGGCTGCCGGCCGGCCCGGCGTCTTCCGCCACCGCCACCAGGTGCACCGGTCCCAGGTAGGGTTGCGCCGGCTGGTAGTCGGTGTTCAGGTTGGTTTCGAACACGCGCACGATGCCGCGCAGCATTTGCAGCGTGGTGGCCGGCGGCATCAGCCGCACCGCGACCAAGCGCTGCAGCAGCAAGCGCAACTGCTGCTCGTGGCCGAGGCCGGCGAAATCGGCAGCGCGCAGGTTCAATGACTGCAGGGCGTTCAGCTCGAAGATTTCGACCAGCCGCAGCAGCATTTCGGTGCGCGTGTGGCGGCGCCGCACCGCGCCCGGCGCCGACGGCGCATCGCTGTCGAGTATCACCAACGCCGCCACCGTGTCGCCGTCCGCCACCAGCTGGCGCGCGGTTTCCAGCGCCACCCAGCCGCCGAAGGAATGACCCAGCAGGCGGTATGGACCGTGCGGCGCCGCCGCGCGGATCGCCTTGACATAGGCGCGGGCGGCGCTGGGCACATCGATGTGCGGCACCAGCGTGCCGCACAGGCCGCGCGGCTGCAGGCCGTGGATCGGCAGCGCGCCGTCCACCGCCTGCGCCAGTGCGGCAAAGGCGGTGACGCTGGCGCCGGCGCCCGGCACGCAGAACAGCGGCGCCACCTGCGGCCGGCCGTTCTGGATCGGAATCCGTGGCGCATAATCGAGCTCGGGCCAGCTGGTGGCCGAGCCGGCGCCGCGCGCCAGTTCGGCCGAGACGGCGGCGCCCAATTCGGCGATCCACGGCTGCTCCATCACCGAATAATGGTCGCCGCCGACCATGCGCAGCGTGACGCGGCCCGCAGCCGCCTTGTGCCAGCCCAGCGACGGATCGCCGCGCTGCTCGCCGCTGGCGGCGAACAGCGTGACGCGCACCGGAATCGGCGTGCGCTCGTACTGGCGCAGCGCCACCGCGATCGCATGCCGCACCGCCAGATAGCGACGCAACACGTCGCCGCCGATCTGCGGTGGCAGCAGGCCGCCATCCTGCTGGCACCATCCCAGCAGCGCGTCGACATCGCCCGCTTCGGCCCACTGCTCCAGTTGCTGGCGTGTCGCCGCCGACGTCTGCGCCGGCACCCAGGCCAGCGATGCCAGCCAGGTGTCGAAATCGCCGCCTGCCGCAGCAGCGATACTGGCGCCGTGGTCCGCGCCGATGGCCGCCGTGGCGTTCGCACCGACCGCTGCGGCCGTCCCGGCCGTGGTCAGCTGCGGCGCGTCGTGGTAATCGCTGCGGGTGTCGATCAGGCCAAGGAACTCCACGCCCTGATCGGCGCCGATCAACTGGCGCGCCATTTCGTAGGCGATGGTGCCGCCGGCCGACCAGCCGGCCAGGCGATACGGCCCCTCGGGCTGCACGGCGCGGATCTGCCGCAAGTAGCTGGCCGCCATCGCTTCGACGCTGAGCTCAGGCGTTTCGCCGGCCAGCAAGCCGGTGGCGGCCAGACCGTACACCGGCAGCGCCGCATCCAGCCAGGGCGCCAGCTGGTGCGCATAGCCGATTTCACCCTCGCCCGGATGCACCAGGAACAGCGGCCGCTGCCCGCCTTCGGCCCGCACCGTCACCAGATTACCGCGCGCAGCGTCCGGCGCCAGGCTGGCGATGGCGCCGGCCAGCGCTTCCACCGTCGGGTGGGCGAACAGGTCGCGCAGCGGCAGCTCGACGCCCAGTTGCTCGCGCAGGCGCGCGACGAACCGCACCGCCAGCAGGGAATGTCCGCCCAGTTCGAAGAAATGGTCATGGCGGCCGACCTGCTGCGCGCCCAGCAGCTCCTGCCACAACGCGGCGATGGTCTGCTCCGCCCCGTCCCGCGGCGCCACGTAGGCGCGGCTGGCGAAAGCGGCGGCGTCGGGCGCCGGCAGCGCCTTGCGGTCCACCTTGCCGTTGGCGTTGAGCGGCATCGCCTCCAGCACCACGAATGCGGCCGGTACCATGTAGTCGGCCAGTTGCGCCGACAACTGCGCCCGCAGCGCGGCGCCGGACAGCTGCGCGCCCGCCTGCGCCGTCAGGTAGGCCACCAGCCGTTTGCCGCCCTGGCTGCCTTCGGCCGCATCGAGCGCCAGCACCAGCACTTCGCGCACGCCGTCGCAGGCGGCCAGTTTCGCTTCGATCTCGCCCAGTTCGATGCGGAAGCCGCGGATCTTGACCTGGAAATCGTTGCGGCCCAGGTATTCGATGCGGCCGTCGGCCAGCCAGCGACCCAGATCCCCGGTCTTGTAGATGCGCGCGCCGGCGACGACGCTGAACGGATCGGGCAGGAAGCGTTCGGCCGTCAGCGCGGCGCGGCCAAGGTAGCCGCGCGCCACGCCGGCACCGCCGATGTGGAGTTCCCCGGCCACGCCTGGCGGCACTGGCTGGCCGTGCGGATCGAGGATGTAGAGCTGCAGGTTGGCGATCGGCCAGCCGATGTTGGACGTGGCGCCGGCCTCGCGGATCTGGCAGATGGTGGCGTCGACCGTGCACTCGGTCGGGCCGTACATGTTGTAGAAGCGGATGTCGCGCGCCGCGCCAAGGGTCTGCCACATGGCCGCGTCGACCGGCTCGCCGCCTATCAGCACGCTCACCGGCTGATACCCCGGATAGCCGATCAGACCAGCCACCAGCAGCACCGACAGCTGCGACGGCGTGCAGTCGAACGCCTCCACGCGGTGCCGCGCCAGGAAGCGCAACAGCGCCGGACCGTCGGCCCGCAACAACTGCGGTATCAGCGCCACGCAGCGGCCCGACAGCAGCTGCAGGATACCCTTGAGCGACATGTCGAACGAATAGGCGGCGTTCAGCGCGACCGTCGAAAATGGCGTGCAGTGGCGGTGCGTGGTGCGCTCCAGCACATGCCAGAAGTTGACCGCCGAATGGTGCTCCACCATCACGCCCTTGGCGTTGCCGGTCGAGCCCGAGGTGTAGATCACATAGGCCAGATGGTGCGCATCCAGGCCGTCCGGCTGCGGATTGCCCTCGTCGGCCAGGTCGGTCGAACGTTCTGCCGCCTGCTCCAGCAGCAGCATGGGCGCCGCGCATGCCGGCAGACGCGCGGCCAGCACGCGGCTGGTCACCAGCGCCACCGGTGCGCAATCCTCCAGCACATAGGCCAGGCGCTCCTGCGGATGCTGAGGGTCCATAGGCACATACGCGCCGCCGGCCTTGAGGATGCCGAGCAGGCCGACGAACATGCCGGCGCTGCGGTCGGCGCATAGCGCCACCAGGCTGTCCGGCCGCACGCCGTGCGCACGCAGCGCATGGGCCAGGCGGTTGGCGCGGCGGTTCAGTTCACCGAAGCTGAGGGTTTCATCCTCGCAGATCACGGCCGGCGCATCGGGACGCAGCGCCGCTTGCGCCTCGAACAGGCGATGCAGCAGCTGCTCGCCGCCGAAGTCCTCCGAAGTGCGGTTGAAACCGGCCAGCACCTGACGACGTGCGTCCGGATCGAGCAAACTGAGGCTGCCGACAGACACCTGATCGCCGTGTTTTCCGGTATCGGCCATGGCTTGCAACAGGGTTTGCAGCATGGCGCCAAAGCGCGCCACCGTGGCTTCGTCGAACAGATCGCTGGCGTAGGCGATGCCGCCTTGCAGGGTCTGACCATCGTCGGTCAGCATCAGCGACAGGTCGAAGTGGACCGAATTGTGTTCGCTCTCGACCTGTTCCAGGCGCAGGCCGGATAACTGCGCGGCGCGGCCGGGCTGCACCGTATTCATGTTCAGCATGGCCTGGAATATCGGGCTATGGCTCATGCTGCGCGGCGGCTGCAGCGCTTCCACCACCTGATCGAAGGGCAGATCCTGATGCGCATACGCGCCCAGCGTGGCGGCCTTGACCTGCGCCAGCAGCGCGGCCACGCCCGGATCATCGTCCAGCCGCACGCGCAGCGCCAGCGTGTTGACGAAGAAGCCAATCAGGCTTTCCACCTCGGCGCGCTGGCGGTTGGCCACCGGCACGCCGATCACCACCTCGCTTTGACCGGCCAGCCGCGCCAGCAGTACGGCCCAGGCGCTCAGCACGGTCATGAACAGGGTGGCGCCATGACGCTGCGACAGCGCCCGCAGGCTGGCGGCGGTTTCCGCCGGCACGCTGAACGGCACCACACCGCCGGCATAGCCCTGCACCGCCGGACGGGCACGGTCGGTCGGCAGCGTCAATAGCGCGGGTGCGCCGCCCAGTTGCTGTTTCCAGTAGCCGATCTGCGCCTGCAGTCGCTCGCCCTGCAGCCACTGGCGCTGCCAGGCCGCGTAATCGGCATACTGCACCGCCAGCGCCGGCAGCGGATCGGGCCGGCCTTCGCAGGCGGCGGCATACTGCGCCGCCAGCTCGTTGATCAACACACCGAGCGACCAGCCATCGGCCACGATGTGATGCAGCGTGATCAGCAGGATGTGCTCCTGCTCCGCCAGCCGCAGCAAACGGCCGCGTGCCAGCGGACCACGCGCCAGATCGAACGGCTGGTGCGCGGCATCGACCGCCATGCTGGCGGCGCTGAACTGGCGTTCGCCGCCGGACAGTGCGCTCAGGTCGCGCTGTTCCAGTACAAAGCCGACATCGGCGGCGGCGATGATCTGCACCGCGCGGCCGTCATGGCGCGCAAAGCTGGTGCGCAGCGCTTCATGGCGGGCAACGATGCGGTCCAGCGCCGTCTGCAGCGCCGCCACGTCAAGTGCGCCGGTCAACTTCAGCGCCAGCGGAATGTGATAGGCGGCGCTGGCCGTCGGGTCGAGCTGGTCGAGGAACCACAGGCGCTGCTGGGCCCAAGACAGCGGCAACGGCAGGCTGCGGTCGGCCGGCACGATGGCACCCATGGCCGAGCGTTCGGCGCTCGCAATGCCTTGCGCCAGCGCCGCCAGCGTCGGTTCGGCGAACAGCGCGCGCAGGCCGATTTCGACGCCGAACACCTGCCGCAGGCGCGACACCAGCTGTACCGCCAGCAGCGAATGGCCGCCCAGCGCGAAGAAGCGGTCATGACGGCCGACCTGGTCGAGGCCGAGCAATTCCTGCCACAGCGCGGCCAGCGCGCATTCCACCTCGCCCTGCGGCGCTTCATAAGCGCCGGCGTCGCACGCGGCGCGGTCCGGCGCCGGCAGCAGTTTGCGTTCCAGTTTGCCGTTCGGCGACAGCGGCAAGGCGTCCAGCACCACGAAGGCCGACGGAATCATGAACTCGGCCAGATGTTGCGCCAGCTGCGCGCGTAGTTCGGCGGCCGGCAGCGCGGCGCCATCGCGGGCGGTCACATAGGCGACCAGACGTTCGTCACGCGCCACCACCACCGCTTCGCGCACGCCGGTGCAGGCGGCCAGGCGCGCTTCGATTTCACCGAGCTCGATGCGGAAGCCGCGCAGCTTGACCTGGAAGTCATTGCGGCCCAGGTATTCGACCGCTCCGTCGGCCAGCCAGCGGCCCAGGTCACCGGTCTTGTACATGCGCGCGTCAGGAGCGGCGGCGTAAGGATCGGCGACAAAGCGTTCCGCCGTCAGCTGCGGGCGGTTCAGATAGCCGCGGCCGACCTGCACGCCGGCGATGTAGATCTCGCCGCTGACGCCCACCGGCACCGGTTGCAGATGGCGGTCGAGGATGTAGATGCGGGTGTTGGCGATCGGACGGCCGATCGGCACGCTGACCGCATCGCCCAGCGCCGCGCACGGCTGCCAGGTGACGTCCACCGCCGCTTCGGTGGGGCCGTACAGGTTGTGCAGTTCGACCTGCGGCCATTGTTGCAGGAAGCGCCGGCACAGCGCCGGCGGCAGCGCCTCGCCGCTGCAGAACACGCGTTTCAGGCCGGCGCCCCGCCAGCCGTCGCAGTCGGCCACGAAAGCCTGCAGCATCGACGGCACAAAGTGCAGCGTGGTGATTGCCGCCTGGTCGATCAGTTGCGCCAGATAGGCCGGCGATTTGTGGCCTTCCGGACGGGCGATGACCAGCGCGGCGCCATACATCAGCGGCCAGAAGAACTCCCACACCGAGACGTCGAAGCTGAACGGCGTTTTTTGCAGCACGCGGTCGCCGGCATGCAGGCCGAAGGTCTGCTGCATCCAGTGCAGGCGGTTGACCACCGCGCGGTGTTCGTTCAGCGCGCCCTTGGGCAGGCCGGTAGAGCCGGAGGTGTAGATCATGTAGGCCAGATGACCGGCATGCAGGCCGATCGCCGCCGCATCGATATTGCTGTCCGGCTGGGCCGCGATGGCGCGCAGCGCGTCGTCGCCGTCGATCACGATGGCCGGTACGGCATCGCTGCGCACACGGTTCGCCACGGCGCGCTGGGTCAGCAGCACGGCGGGGCCGGCATCCTCCAGCATGTAGGCCAGGCGTTCAGCCGGATAGCCCGGATCGAGCGGCACATACGCGGCGCCGGCCTTGAGGATGGCGAACAGGCCGACCACCATGTCGATGCTGCGCTCCATGCAGATGGCGACGCGTGCATCCGGCCGCAGGCCGCTGGCGCGCAGCTGGTGGGCTAGACGGTTGGCGCGGCGGTTCAGCGCATCGTAGCTGAGGGATTCTCCTTCATACACCAGCGCGACCGCCTCGGGGGTGAGTGCAGCCTGCTGCTCGAAAACCTGATGCAGCAGCTGGTCGTCGGGATAAGCCTGCGCCGTGTCGTTGAAGGCTTCCAGCACCTGGTGGCGTTGCGCGGCGCTCAGCAGCGGCAGGCGGCTGACGGCCATCGTGTCGTCGGCCACCATGGCCGTCAGCACGCTGCGGAAGCAACCGGCGATGCGTTCCATGGTCGCCGCTTCGAACAGATCGCTCGCGTAGCGCAGGCTGCCGACCAGCACACCGTCGGCCTTGGTCAGATTCAGGCTGATGTCGAATTGCGTCGTGTGGAACGCCTGTTCGACCGCGCTGAGTTCCAGACCGCCCAGCGGTACATTGCCGCCACCCGGTGCGTTGTCGAGATTGAGCATGACCTGGAACAGCGGGCTGTGGCTCATGCTGCGCTCCGGCTGCACCGCTTCCACCACCTGCTCGAACGGCAGATCCTGATGCTCGTACGCGCCCAGCGTATGCGCCTTGACGCGGGCCAGCAGCTGCGCCACGCTCGGATCGGCATCCAGGCGTACGCGCAGCGCCAGGGTGTTGACGAAGAAGCCGATCAGGCTCTCGGTTTCCGTACGCTGGCGATTGGCCACCGGTGTGCCGACCACCACGTCGTCCTGGCCCGACAGGCGTGCCAGCAGCGTGGCCCAGCCGGTCAACAGGGTCATGAACAGGGTCGCGCCGTGTTTGCGGCTCAGCGCATCCAGGCCGGCCGTCAATTCGGCGTCCAGCATCAGCGCGACGGCGCCGCCGGCATAGCTTTGCTGCGCCGGACGCGGATGGTCGGTCGGCAGTTCCAGCAGCGCCGGCGCACCGGTCAGCGCGTCCTTCCAGAAGGCGCTCTGGCGTTGTAGCACCTCGCCCCGCAGCCAACCGCGCTGCCAGGCGGCGTAGTCGGCGTACTGGATCGCCAGCGGCGGCAGCGGATCATCCCGCCCCTGGCTGAAGGCGGCGTACAGCGTGCTGATCTCGCGCACCAGCAGGCCGATCGACCAGCCGTCGGACACGATGTGGTGCTGGGTCAGCATCAGCACGTGTTCATCGTCGGCGAGGCGCAGCAGCTGACCGCGGATCAGCGGGCCCGCGCCCAGATCGAACGGCTGCACCGCTTCGTCGTCCGCCTGCAGGCGCAGTGCGCACTCGCGTTCGTGGCCGGACAGGTGGCTCAGATCGCGCTCGGCCAGCGCAAAGCCAGCGGACGGCGCGGCGATGTGCTGCACCGGTGCGCCGTCCACCAGCGCGAAGCTGGTGCGCAGACTTTCGTGGCGGGCGACGACGCGGTTCAGCGCCGCCTTGAGCGCTTTGCGGTCCAGCGGTCCGCGCAGGCGCAGCGCGGTCGGCATGTGATAGGCCACGCTGGCGGCATGGTCGAGCTGATCGAGGAACCACAGGCGCTGCTGGGCGAAGGACAGCGGCAACGGCAGACTGCGGTCGGCCGGCGGAATCGCCTCGGCCTCGGTGGCGACGCGGCCAACGCCGGCCGCCGCCGCGGCAAAGGCGGCCAGCGTCGGGCTGGCAAACAGTGCACGCAGTGGTACATCGATCCCAAGTTCCTGGCGCAGGCGCGTCATCAGCTGCACCGCCAAAAGAGAATGGCCGCCAAGCTCGAAGAAATGATCGTGGCGGCCAACGCGGTCGAGCTTGAGCAGCGCGCGCCAGACGGCGGCGACGGCGGTCTCGGTGTCGCCTTCCGGCGCGACGTAGGCGCGCGCGGCCACCGCGCTGGCGTCCGGCGCAGGCAGGGCCACGCGGTCGATCTTGTTGGTGGGCGTTAGCGGGAACGCGTCCAGCACCACGAAGGCGGACGGAATCATGTAGTCGGCCAGATGCAGCGCCAGCGCGTCGCGCAGCGCGGCCGTCTGCGGGCTGGTGCCGTCGTGCGCCAGCAGGTAGGCTACCAGGCGCTTGTCGCCGGGCGTGTCTTCGCGGGCGATGACCAGCGCTTCCTTGACGCCGGCGCAGGCAGCCAGGCGCGCTTCGATTTCACCCAGCTCGATGCGGAAACCGCGGATTTTCACCTGAAAGTCGTTGCGGCCCATGTATTCGATGCTGCCGTCTTCCTTCCAGCGTCCCAGGTCGCCGGTCTTGTACAGCCGCGCCCCCGGCTGCCCGGAGAACGGATCGGCAATGAAGCGCTCCGCCGTCAGTTCGGGACGATGCAGATAGCCGCGCGCCACGCCATCGCCGCCGACGTGAATCTCGCCGGCCACGCCGACCGGCACCGGCTGCAGTTGGCGATCGAGGATGTAGATGCGGGTGTTGGCGTTCGGCCGGCCGATCGGAACCTGCGGCGGCAGTACGCTGGCGCTGTCGTAGGCAATGGCGGTGACGGTCACCGTGGTTTCGGTCGGGCCGTAAGTGTTGAGCCAGCGGCAGGCGCTGACGGCCGGGTCGGCCAACCAGGCGGCCAGATGGCGCTGTTCGGTCTTCTCGCCGCCGGCGATAATCAGGCGCAGTGCCGCCGGTACGCGGCTGCGCTTGAGCTGCACTTCCTGCACCCACTGGTGCCAGAACGCGGTCGGCAGATCGCTGACCGTGATGCCGTGCCGCTCCAGCAGGTCGGCGAACGCCATGTCCGGCACCATCATATCGGCCGGACGCAGCACCAGCGTGGCGCCGGCCGACAGCGCCGGGAAGATTTCGCCCACCGATGCGTCGAAGGCGAACGAGGCGAATTGCAACACCTTGTCGGCCGCGCCCAAGCCACAGGCGGCGATGTGGCCGGCAATGAAGTTGACCACGTTGCGGTGCTCCACCATCACGCCCTTGGGCCGGCCGGTCGAGCCGGAGGTGTAGATGATGTAGGCAAGATGTTGCGGCGCCAGCCCGATGTCGGCGGGCGCCGGGTTGCGGGATGGCTGCTGCGCGATCAGCGCGGCTTCGGCGGCATCATCGATGGTTACCATGGTCAGCTGCGTGGTTTGTTCCGACGTCAGCCAGGCGCGCTGCGCGCTGTGCGTCAGCAGTGCCACCGGTGCGCTGTCCAGCAGCATGTAGGCCAGGCGTTCGGCCGGATAGGATGGGTCCAGCGGAACGTAGGCGCCGCCGGCTTTGAGCACGGCCAGCATGGCGATGACCATGTCGACGCCACGTTCCATGCAGATGGCGACCCGCTCGTCGGGCTGAATGCCATGGCTGCGCAGATGATGGGCCAGGCGGTTGGCGCGCAGATTCAGTTCGGCGTAGCTGAGACGCTCGTCGCCATGGACCAGCGCAGGCGCGCCCGGCGCGGCGGCGGCCTGCGCTTCGAACAGCTGGTGAATCAGCCGTTCGCGCGGCCAGTCGGCGTCCGTCTGGTTGAAACTGTCCAGCACCTGGCGGCGCTGCGCCGCCGACAGCAGCGCCAGGCTGCCGACGCCTTGTTGGTCGTCGGCCACCATGGCGCGCAGCAGCGTTTGCAGATGTTCTCCCAGCCGCACGATGGTGGTTTCGTCGAACAGATCGCTGGCATATTCGATGGCGCCCGCCAAGGTCCGGCCGGTATCCGACATGGTCAGACTCAGGTCGAACTGGGTGGTGGCATGCGGTTGCTCGATGCCCGAGATCTGCAGGCCGGGCAAGTCCAGCGCGCCGCCTTCCGGCGCATTGTTCATGTTGAGCATGACCTGGAACAGCGGGCTGTGCCCCATGCTGCGCGCCGGCTGCACCGCTTCCACCACCTGCTCGAACGGCAGATCCTGGTGCTGATAAGCGTTCAGCGTGTGCGCCTTGACCCGTGCCAGCAGCTGCGCCACGCTCGGGTTGTCGTCCAGGCGCACGCGCAGTGCCAGCGTGTTGACGAAGAAGCCGATCAGCCCTTCCATTTCGCTACGCTGGCGGTTGGCCACCGGGGTGCCGACCACCACATCGTCCTGTCCCGACAGGCGCGCCAGCAGCGTCGCCCAGCCGGCCAGCAAGGTCATGAACAGCGTCGTGCCGTGTTTCTGGCTCAGCGCCTTCAGGCCGGCCGTCAGTTCGGCGTCCAGGCTCAAAAGCACGTTGCCGCCGGCGTAGCTTTGCTGTGCCGGACGTGGGCGGTCGGTCGGCAGTTCCAGCAGCGCCGGTGCGCCGCCCAGTTGCTCCTTCCAGAAGTTGCTTTGCTGTTGCAGCACCTCGCCCTGCAGCCAGCTGCGCTGCCAGGCGGCGTAATCGGCATACTGGATCGCCAGCGGCGGCAGCGGATCGTCCTGGTCCTGGCTGAAGGCGGCATACAGCGTGCTGAATTCGCGCACCAGGATGCCGATCGACCAGCCGTCCGACACGATATGGTGCTGGGTCAGCATCAGTACATGGTCATCCTCGGCAAGGCGCAGAAGCTGGCCGCGGATCAGCGGGCCGGTGGCCAAGTCGAACGGCCGCACCGCTTCGGCCGCGCTGATCTCGGCCAGTGCGTTATCGCGCTCGTCAGCCGGCAGACCGCTCAGATCGCGCATTGCCAGCGCCAGGCCGCAGCCGGCATCGGCGATGACCTGCACCGTCTGGCCATCGACATCGGCAAACCTGGTGCGCAAGCTTTCGTGGCGGGCGATGATGCGGTCCAGCGCCGCTTTCAGCGCAACCTGGTCGAGGCGACCTCGCAGGCGCAACGCGGCCGGCATGTGGTAGGCGGCGCTGGCGGCGTGGTCGAGCTGGTCGAGGAACCACAGGCGCTGCTGGGCGAAGGACAGCGGCAGCGGCGCATTGCGGTCGGCCGGCAGTATCGGCGGCGGCGCATCGGCGGGCACGTCCGGCGCGGCGGCCTTCCTCAGGCGCAGCATCAGCAATTCACGCTTGCGGGCGCTCAGATTGTTTGCAGTAGTTATGCTCATGACTTCTCTCGGTTTGCGTTGTTCGGTAGGCCGTCACACCATGGCTTCGGCGTTTTCCTGCGCCAGCAGGCGTTCCACTTCCTCGTCCGACAAATCCTCGATGTCCAGCGCCGCCAGATCGATATCGCTGGTCTGGAAGCGGCTCAGCTCGGCCGATACGACCGCTTCCGCCAGCGTCGCCAGCACCGGCGTCTGGAACACGCTGATCAGCGGCACACTGACGCCGGTGGCGTCGCGCAGCCGGGTGACGAACTGAGTGGCCAGCAGCGAGGTGCCACCCAGCTCGAAGAAATGGTCCTGGCGGCCGACACGTTCAAGTTTCAGCAGCTCCTGCCAGATCGCCGCGATGGCCTGCTCCACCACGCCTTCCGGCGCGGCGTAGTCGCGGCTGATCACGGCGGCGCGGTCGGGCGCCGGCAGCTGCTTGCGATCGACCTTGCCGTTCGGCGTCAGCGGGAAAGCGTCCAGCACCACGAAGGCGGATGGCAGCATGTAGTCGGCCAGATGCACGGCCAGCTGGGCGCGCAGTCCGGCGGCCGACGGCGCCGCGCCGCTGTGCGCCGTCAGATAGGCCACCAGGCGTTTGTCGCCAGTGTGGTCGGCGTGCGCCACCACCATGGCTTCGCGCACGCCGTCGCAGGCCGCCAGACGCGCTTCGACTTCGCCCAGTTCGATGCGGAAGCCGCGGATCTTGACCTGGAAATCGTTACGACCGATGAACTCGATGTTCCCATCCGGCAGCCAGCGCGCCAGGTCGCCGGTGCGGTACAGGCGCGCCTGGGGCTGACCGCTGAACGGATCGGCAACGAAGCGTTCCGCCGTCAGTTCCGGGCGGTTCAGGTAACCGCGGGCGACGCCAGCGCCGCCGATGTGGATCTCGCCCGGCACGCCGACCGGCACCAGCTGGCCATGCGTGTCGAGGATGTGGATCTGCACGTTGGCCATCGGCTTGCCGATCGGGACACTGGCGCCGATGCCGCCGTCGCAGCGGTGGATGGTGGCGCACACCGCTGCTTCGGTGGGACCGTAAGCGTTGAACAAGGTGTGGTGCGCCGACCAGCGGCGCGCCAGTTCGGGCGGACAGGCGTCGCCGGCCACGATCAGGGTCATGGGTTCCAGCTGCTCCGGCGCGCCACACACGGCCAGCGCCGACGATGGCAGGGTCACGTGAGTGATGCCCCGGCTGCGCAGCGTATCCAGCAGCGGCGCGCCGGGCAGCATGAGGGCGGCATCGGCCAGCACCAGGCGCGCGCCGCTGGCCAGGGCCATGACGATCTCGGAGATGCTGGCGTCGAAGCTGAAAGAGGCGAACTGCAATACGCGGCTGTCCGGGCCGACGCCGAAGGCGGCGCTCTGCGCCAACGCCAGATTGCACAAGCCGTAGTGATGGTTCATCACGCCCTTCGGCTTGCCGGTGGAGCCGGAAGTGTAGATCAGGTACGCCAGATGCTCCGCCGTCAGGCCCAGCGCCGCCGGATCGGGATTGCCGTCCGCCTGCGCGGCGATGCATGCGGCCTCGCCATCATCGTCCAGCAGCAGCGTCGTCACGCCGTTTTGCGGCAGGCGGCCAAGCAGCGCGGATTGCGTCAACAGCAGCGCCGGGGCGCTGTCTCCCAGCATGTAGGCCAGCCGTTCGGCCGGATACGCCGGATCGAGCGGTACATAGGCGCCGCCCGCTTTCAGGGTGGCCAGCAGCGCCACCACCATGTCGACGCCGCGCTCGACGCAAATGACGACGCGTTGATCCGGCTGCACGCCCAGACCGTGCAAACGGTGCGCCAGCTGGTTGGCGCGACGGTTCAGTTCCGCGTAGCTGACGGATTGCTCGCCGATCTCCAGCGCGACTGCCTGCGGCCACGCTGCGGCCTGCGCTTCGAACAGGCGGTGGGCCAGCGCCGGCTGTGCCACTTGTTGCGCCGGCTGATTGAAGTCGGTCAGCAGCTGGCGACGCTGCGCTTCGGTCATCATGGGCAGTTGGGCGATGCTGGCGCCGTCGTTGGCCGCCATTGCCTGCAGCAAGGTGACGAAGTGGCCGGCGATGCGCTCCGCCGTGGTCTGGTCGAACAGGTCGCTGGCGTAACGCAGGCTGCCGATGCAGTCGTCGCCGGTGTCGGTCAGCGACAGCGTCAGGTCGCACTGAGCGGTGTCCTGCGCCTGTTCGATCGGGCTCAGGATCAGGCCGGGCAGATCGAGTTCGCTGTGGCTGGGGGTGTTGTGGATGTTCAGCATGACCTGGAACAGCGGGCTATGGCTGGTGCTGCGCTCCGGCTGCACCGCTTCCACCACCTGCTCGAACGGCAGCTCCTGATGTTCATAGGCGGCCAGCGTCTGCGCCTTGACCCGGGCCAGAAGTTGCGTCACATTGACGTCGCCATCGAGCGTGACGCGCAGCGCCAGGGTGTTGACGAAGAAGCCGATCAGTCCTTCCAGCTCGGCGCGCGGACGGTTGGCGACCGGCGTGCCGATCACCACGTCGCTCTGCCCTGACAGACGCGCCAGCACGGCGGCCCAGCCGGTCAGCAGGGTCATGAACAAGGTGGTTCCGTGTTTTTGGCCCAGCGCTTTGAGAGCGGCGCTCAGGTCCGTGCCCAATGCCAGCGGCACGCTGGCGCCGGCGTAGCTCTGGCGCGGTGGACGCGGACGGTCGGCCGGCAGTTCGAGCAGCGCCGGTGCGCCGCCCAGCGTCTGTTTCCAGAACGCGTGCTGCGCCTGCAAGGCGTCGCCCTGCAGGCGGCTTTGCTGCCAGGCCGCATAGTCGCCATACTGGATCGCCAGCGGCGGCAGCGGATCGGCGTTGCCCTGGACGTAGGCCGCGTACAAGGCGCTGACTTCGCGTACCAGCAGGCCGATCGACCAGCCGTCGGAAATGATGTGGTGCTGGGTCAGCAGCAGCACGTGTTCGTCGTCGGCCACGCGCAGCAGCTGACCGCGGATCAGCGGGCCAGCGGCCAGATCGAACGGCCGCACCACTTCGGCGGCGCTGATGTCGGCCAACGTACGCTCACGCTCTTCGCCGGACAGCTGGCGCAGATCGCGTTCGCTTAGCGCAAAGCCGATATCGGCCGGCGCAATCGTCTGCACCGCATGGCCGTCGACGCCGGCAAAGGTGGTGCGCAGGCTCTCATGGCGCGCCACGATGCGGTCCAGCGTAGCCTTGAGTGCGGCCCGGTCCAGCGTACCTTGCAGGCGCAGGGCCGCCGGTACGTGATAGGCGGCGCTGGCGGCGCGGTCGAGCTGGTCGAGGAACCACAGGCGCTGTTGCGGATGCGATGCCGGCACCACGCTGCCCGGTGCGCGCAGCGGGATCGCGTCCAGTACCTGTTCCGGCACGACGCCCAGCTTGCGTTCGATTTCAATCGCCTGGGCGGCGATGGTCGGCGTATCGAACAGGGTGCGCAGCGGCAGTTCGACGCGGAAGCTGGCGCGGATGCGAGACGCCAGTTGTACCGCGATCAGCGAGCTGCCGCCCAGCAGGAAGAAATGGTCATCGATGCCGACCGGCCGGATGCCCAGCAGATTTTCCCAGATCGCCGCCAGTGCGCGTTCGGTCGCCGTGCGCGCCGCTGCATAAGGCGTCGGCAATACCGGACGCTGGTGGCTGGACAGCGCGGCCGGTACCGCTTCGTCCTGCGCGGCTTCGGCCGCGGCATATTCCGCCACGCCGGCCGCCGCGCCATCTTCGGCGTGGTCGGTATAGCGCTGCTGCGGCGCCACCCAGTAACGCTTGCGCTGGAATGGATAGGTCGGCAGCGGAATGCGGCCGTACGCGCGGTCTTCATGGAAGGCGCTCCAGTCGATGGCGCGGCCGCCGGCCCACAGCTGGCCGACGGCGCCCAGCAACACCTCCAGCCCACTGACGGCGGCGCCGGCGCGTGGCAGCGTGGTGGCGGTCGTCACCGGACGCCCCACGGCTGCCGCCTCGCGGCGCAACAGATTGGCCAGCGTGTGACCGGGGCCGATTTCGAGATAGATCTGGCCGGGCTGTTCCAGCAGCTTGTTCAGGCAGGTGCCAAACTGCACGGTGTGACGCAGGTGCGCCACCCAGTAATCGGGCGACGTCGCCTGCTCGGCGGTGATCCAGTCGCCGCTCAGGTTCGACAGGTAAGGCAGGCTTGGCGCGTTCAAGGTCAGCCCGGCGCAGACGACGCGGAATTCTTCCAGGATCGGTTCCATCAGGCCCGAATGCGAGCCTGGCCAGCCTTCCAGCAGCTGATAATCGATGCCGTCCTGGTCCAGCTGGGCGGCCAGTTGACGGGTCGCTTCCGGCGTGCCGGAAATGGTGCACGCCTGGCTGCCGTTGACGCAGGCCAGCCACAGGTCCGGTCCCAGACGCGCTTGCACCTGCTCCGGCGGCATCAGTACGGCCAGCATGTTCCCGGTCGGCAGATCGCCGATCAGGCGGGCACGCGCCGCCACCACGGTCAGCGCTTCGCGCAGCGAGAACACGCCCGCCAGGCAGGCGGCGACATATTCGCCCAGGCTGTGGCCGACCATGGCGTCCGGCGTGACACCCCAGGCTTCGAGCTGGCGCGCGATGCCGTATTCGACCGCGAACAGCGCCGGCAGCGCCAGCGCGGTGCGGTTGAGTTCAGCGCTGGCTTCAGCCGCCGGCATCGCTGCGCCGGAAAACATCACGTCGCGCAGATCTCGGCCAAGAATCGGCAGCAGGATGGCGGCACATTCATCCACGGCGGCGCGGAACACCGCTTCCGACCCATACAGGTCGCGGCCCATGTCGACATACTGGGTACCGCCGCCCGGGAACATGAATACGACTTTGGGCTGCGCACCATCGGCTGGCAGCGGCGATGCCGGCACGACCTGCGCCTGCTGCAGGGCGGCCACCGCGCCGGCGGCATCGGCCGCCGCCACGGCGCGACGATAGCGGAAGTGCTGGCGGCCATGGAGCAGGGTCCAGGCGGCATCGGCGAGGCTGGTATCCGGCTGCGCGGCGAGGAAGCCGGCCAGGTTGGCGGTGGCGGCATCCAGTGCGGCCGGGGTCTTGGCCGACAGCAGCAGCACCTGTGCGGGGCGCGCTTCGGCCTGCGCCGCGGTCAAAGGCGGCTGCTCCAGCACCACGTGGGCATTGGTGCCGCCCAGACCGAAGGCGCTGACGCCGGCACGGCGCGGCTGGCCATTGCTGTCCCATGGACGCAAGGCGGTGTTGACGAAAAATGGACTGTTGGCGAAATCGATGTGCGGGTTGGGCGTGCCGCAATGCAGGCTGGCCGGGATTTCGCCATGCTTGACGGCCAGCGCCGCCTTGATCAGGCCCGCCACGCCAGCTGCCACGTCGAGGTGACCGAGATTGCTCTTGAGCGAGCCGATAGCGCAATACTGCTTGCGCGTGGTGCCGGCGGCGAAAGCCTGTTTGAGCGCGCTGATTTCGATAGGGTCGCCCAGTTTGGTGCCGGTGCCGTGCGCTTCGATATAGCCGATGCTGTCGGCACTGACGCCAGCTACCGCCTGCGCCTCGCTGATCACGGCCGCCTGGCCGTCGATGCTGGGGGCGGTAAAGCTGATCTTGTCGGCGCCGTCGTTGTTGATGGCCGAACCGCGTATCACCGCGTGGATGGTGTCGCCGTCGGCCAGCGCCGCTTCCAGGCGCTTGAGCACCACCAGTCCCAGGCCGTTGCCGGTGACGATGCCGGTGGCGTCGGCGTCGAAGGCGCGGCAATGGCCGTCGGCCGAGAACACGCCGCCTTCGGTGTGCAGATAGCCGCGCTTCTCGAAAGTGTGGATCGCCACGCCGCCCGCCAGTGCGATGTCGCATTCGCCATTCAACACGCTCTGGCAGGCCATGTGCACCGCCACCAGCGAGGTCGAACAGGCGGTCTGCACCACCACCGCCGGGCCGCGCAGATTCAGTTCGAAGGCGGCGCGACCGCACAGGAAGTCTTTTTCATTGGCCAGCATCAGCTGTCGGCTGCCGACCGTCTGCACCAGCTGGCGGTTGGAAAACAGGTTCTCGAACAGGTAGGCGCTGAGCGCCGTGCCGGCGAAAATGCCGACCGCGCCGGCCTCGGTGCCCGGCGCGTAGCCGGCGTGTTCCAGCGCTTCCCAGCAGCATTCGAGGAACAGGCGCTGTTGCGGGTCCATGATTTCCGCTTCGCGCGGCGACATGCCGAAGAACTCGGCATCGAAGCGGTCGACATCGGCCACCAGCGACGCCGCCTTGACGTAATCGGGATGAGCGATCATCTCCGGGGCGACGCCGGCCTGCGCCAGTTCCTCATCGCTGACCGCGACCACCGCCTCCAGTCCTGCGCGCAGGTTGTTCCAGAAGGTCTGCAGATCGTTGGCGCCGGGGAAGCGGCCGGTCATGCCGATGATCGCGACGGCGTTGTCGTCATTGCCGGCCATGGTGTTATCAAGCAGATTCATTGTCGTTATCCTTATCGTATTTACACTGCACGCTTGAGCCGATTGCTGCGCTGGGCGCTGCGGTTTCTGCGCATCTCGGCGCGGGCCAGGCCGTCCGGCACCCGCGTCACCATGTCGGCGCCGCCCTTGTCCAGGAAGTCGGCCAGGCGCGCCACGGTCGGGTATTTGAAGTAGTCGGCCACCGCCAGCTGTTGCGGGTAATGGACCGACAGCAGGCTATGCAGCTTGACCACCAGCAGAGAATTGCCGCCCATTTCAAAGAAGTTGTCGTGGATGCCGATCGCTTCCGCTTCCAGCTTCAGCACCTCGGCCCAGGCGCCGCACAGCTGCTGGTCAGTGGCGTGGCGCGGCGCGACATACGCCACCTCGTTGCGGGCGATTTCCGGCGCCGGCAGCGCCTTGCGGTCAACCTTGCCGTTCGGCGTCAGCGAGAAAGCATCCAGCGTCACGAAAGCGCTCGGCACCATGTAGTCGGCCAGCTGCTGCGACAGTTCGGCGCGCAGCGCGGCCGCCGTCAGGGTCGTGCCTTCATGCGCGGTGAGGTAGGCGATCAGGCGTTTTTCGGCGGAGGTGGCGCCTTCGCGCGCAATCACCAGCGCGTCGCGCACGCCGGCGCAAGCCAGCAGCCGCGCTTCGATCTCGCCCAGTTCGACGCGGAAGCCGCGGATCTTGACCTGGTGATCGTTGCGGCCGACGAATTCGATGTTCCCGTCCGGCAGCCAGCGCACCAGGTCACCGCTCTTGTACAGCCGCGCATCCGGACGATCGCTGAACGGGTCGGCGACGAAGCGTTCGGCGGTCAGCTCGGGACGATTCAGGTAGCCGCGTGCGACCTGGATGCCGCCGATGTGCAGCTCACCCGTCACCCCCATCGGCACCAGCCGCATCTGGCTGTCGAGGATGTAGACCGGCGTATTGGCCAGCGGCTGGCCGATCGGCATGGTGCCGCCATGTTCTTGCTGATAGCGGTAGATGGCGGTGATCACCGTGGCTTCGGTCGGGCCGTAGGCATTGAACAGGCGGTAGCGCGAGGCCCAATGGTCGGCCAGGGTAGGCGGCAGCGCTTCGCCGCCGGTGATCAGCGATTCCAGGCCGCCGAGATCGGAGTCGTATGGCAGGGCCGCCAGCAGCGAGGTCGGTGCGCTGAGGTGGGTGATCGCGTGGCGCTTCAGCGTGCGCTCCAGCGGCTCGCCGGCCAGCAGGTCGTCGCGTGAGGCGAGGAACAGGCTGGCGCCGGCGCACAGCGCCATGGCGAACTCGGAAACGCAGACGTCGAAACTGAAAGAGACGAACTGCAGCACGCGGCTGCTTGGTTTGGTCTCGAAGACGTCGATCTGCGCGCGCGAGAAGTTCGATACGCCACGGTGGCTCAGCATCGCGCCCTTCGGTTTGCCGGTCGATCCCGAGGTGTAGATCACGTAGGCCAGATGGCCGGCATGCAGGCCGAGCGCGGCCGGTTCGGGGTTGTGCGCGGAGCGGGCGGCGATTACCGCCAGATCGCGGGGACCGTCCACCGCCACCTTGGGCAGGGCGATGTCGAATTTGTCGGCCAGCGCGGCCTGCGTGACCAGCACCACCGGTTCGCTGTCTGCCAGCATGTAGGCCAGGCGCTCGTGCGGATAGGCCGGGTCCAGTGGCACGTAGGCGCCGCCTGCTTTCCAGATGCCGAACAGACTGACCATCAGGTCGATGCCGCGCTCCATGCAGATGGCCACGCGGTCATCAGGTTTGACGCCAAGGGCGATCAGGTGATGCGCCAGTTGGTTGGCGCGGACGTTCATCTGCGCGTAGGTCAGGGTCTGGTCTTCGTAGCCGAGAGCCAGCGCGTCCGGCGTGGCGGCGGCGTGGGCTTCGAACTGCTGGTGGATCAGTTCATCCTGCGGGTAGGCAGGATTGCGGTGGTTGAACTCCGACAGCAGCTGTTGCAGTTCCGCCTGGCCGAGGAAGTGGTGTGTGTCGTAGGCGGCGTCGGGCTGTTGTGCCATCGCTTCCAGCACGGCCAGGTAGTAGCCGAGGATGCGTTCGGTCTGCTTGCCGCCCAGTTTTCCCGGTTTCAGCTCCAGATGCAGGCCACGCTGGGCGTTGTAGTTGATGTTGACGCCGAGGTCGAAGCCGGTCGCTTCGATGACTTGCTTGTAGCCGTCTTCCTGCGGTCCGCTTTGCAGGTCTTCATACACGTGGAAATTGATGAAGTTGAAGACGATCTCGTAGTACGGGTTGCGGCCGTTATCGACGTGCAGCTGGAAGTAGGGATAGTCGCGGTGTTCGATCACCGCCAGTTCGTTGGCGTAGGTGGCCTTGATCAGGTCTTTCCAGCTGCCGCGGCCCAGTTGCTGGCGCAGCGGCGGCGTGTTCAGGAACAGGCCCAGTACCTTTTCGCCATCCTGCGCTTCCGGACGCACGTTGCTGACCAGGCCAGTGGTGACGTCGTCTTTACCGGACAGCATGGACACCACGCGCAGGTGGGCGCTCAGCAGCACGGTGCGCATCGGCACCGACAGTTCGGCCGCCAGCGCTTGCAGCCTGGCGCACAGCGCGTCGTCCACCCTGGCGGCGCGGTTGCGGTTGGCGCCCTCGCCCGCCTCGACCTGCGCTGGCGGCAGCGCCGAGTAGACGTGGCCTTCCAGGTAGTCGCGCCAGAAGGTGCGATGGCGTTCCGATTGCAGCGCGGCCTTTTCGCGTACAGCGGCGGTTTTCGGCGTCAGGCCGAGCGGCGCCAGCGCGATCTCCTGGCCTTCCGTGGCTTTGAAATAAGCGTTGAACATCTCGGTCTGGAACGACGCGACGCTCCAGCCATCGAGGATGGCGTGGTGGAAGCTGAAGGTGTACTGGATCGTGCTTGCGCTGCGCAGGTGCACGAAGATGCGCAGCAGCGGTGCGCTGGTCAGGTCAAAGCCGTTTTTGCGCTCGTCGTCGATGAACGTGGCTACCGCCTGGTCCTGCTGGTCGCTATTCATGTCGCGCAGGTCGATCACGGTCAGCGGCACGGCGGCGTCGCGCCACACCAGTTGCATCG
>NZ_SPVG01000150.1 GCF_004614165.1 Duganella callida
TGCGGCCACGCGCCAATATGGTATCGTCAGCGCGACCGCATATCAGCCCAAGCTGGAAGTGGTGCACGGCATCGTCGAGAAGCCGGCGCCGGAAGTGGCGCCATCGACGCTGGCGGTGGTGGGACGCTATGTGCTGTCCGGCCGCATTTTCGACTATCTGGAAAATCTGGGCCAGGGCGCCGGCGGCGAAATCCAGCTGACCGACGGCATCGCCGCACTGATGAAGGATGAACGCGTGCTGGCTTACCGCTACGACGGCACCCGCTACGACTGCGGCTCCAAGCTCGGTTATCTGAAGGCAACCACCGCGATGGGCCTCAAGCACCTGGAAACCGGCGATGAATACTGCCGATTCCTGCGCGAGATTCAGTGCGAGATCAAAGGGGAATAAATCATGGCCGTGCGTGAAATCCTGAAGATGGGCGACCCCCGCCTGCTGCGTGTCGCCGAGCCGGTGACCGAGTTCGATACGCCCTACATGCGCGAGCTGATCGCCGACATGTTCGACACCATGCACGCGGCCAATGGCGCCGGTCTGGCGGCGCCGCAGATCGGCGTCAACCTGCAGCTGGTGATCTTCGGTTTCAAGCAAAACCTGCGCTACCCGGACGCGCCGCAGGTGCCGGAAACGGTATTAATCAATCCGGTGCTGACGCCGCTGTCGGAAGAGATGGAAGAAGGCTTCGAGGGCTGTTTGTCGGTGCCGGGCCTGCGCGGCAGCGTGCCGCGTTACGTCAAGCTGCGCTACGAAGGCGTGGACCAGTTCAATCACGCCATCAAGCGCGAGGTGGACGGCTTCCATGCGCGCGTGGTGCAGCACGAGGTGGACCACCTGCTGGGCAAGCTGTACCCGATGCGCATCCGGGACTTCTCCAAATTCGGCTTCACCGAGGTGATGTTCCCCGGCCTCGACCCCAACGACGACGACTGAGGCGGCCATGAGCGCCACGCCGCGCCGTCCGGCGCAACAGATCCCTCGACCGCGTGTCGGACAGGTGCGCGGCGGCTTCCAGCTCGGCACCTCGCAGATCAAGCGGGTGGGCGTCTCCTTCTGGCACTGGGGCGACATCTACCACTGGATGCTGACGTTGACCTGGCCGCGCTTCTTTGCGTTGATCGGCATGCTGTATTTCGTCACCAACCTCGGTTTCGCGCTGGCGTTCTTCGCCGTGCCGGGGTCCATCTCCAACGCGCGTCCCGGCTATTTTCCGGACTGCGTGTTCTTTTCCATCGAAACGCTGGCGACGGTGGGCTACGGCTACATGAATCCCGGCTCGACCTACGGCCACATCGTCGCTTCGACCGAGATCCTGCTCGGCATGGTGGAGGTGGCGGCGGTGACCGGGCTGCTGTTCGCGCGTTTTTCGCGCCCAACCTCGCGCATCATGTTTTCGGACGTGGCGGTGATCACGCCCTTCAACGGCGTACCGACACTGATGCTGCGCGCGGGGAACGAGCGCGCCAATCTGATACTGGAGGCGTCGGTGCGCGCCGCGCTGGTGCGGCGCGAAACCACGCAGGAAGGCCAGATCTTCACGCGCTTTTACGACCTGAAGCTGGAGCGCGATCAATCCGGCGTGTTCGCGCTGACCTGGACCATCCTGCACAGAATCGACGAATCCAGTCCGTTGTACGGCAAGACCCAGCAGGACCTGCATGATGAGGGCGCCACGCTGGCGGTGGCCATCTCCGGCACCGACGACACGCTGAACGACTTCGTTCACGCGCGCCAGACCTACGCGGCGGAACACATCTTCTTCAACCACCATTTCGCCGACATCCTTTCCGACAAAATGGAAGGAAATGTGCGCATCCTCGACTACAGCAAATTCCACGATATCTACCCGGACGGCACAGAAGGCGGCAGCATGCCCGGCGCCGCGCTGGCGCATCCGGGCTAGGGCGACTCGTCGGCCAGCAGGTCGCGCGCGTTCAGCAGCGCATAGACGATTTCCGGATGCGCGCGGAAGCAACGGCGCACGGCGGCCGGCAGCGCTTCATGCGTCCTGCGGCACAGGCCAGGTTGCTCCGCCAATTTGATCGACAAGCCCATCACCGTGCTGACGCCACGCGCGCTGGGCGTGATGGTGAGCGTGATGCCGAGCAGCTCGCGCAATTTGTGCATGATGCGGCCCAGATCTTCGTAAGTGCTGATCGCCTCGATGCGCTCGATCAGGCGTTTCTCTTCCTCGCGGGTGAGGCGCAGCACGCGGATATCGGCGTCCTCCGGCGCGCTGGCCCAGGCATCGAGCAGCTCGTCGCGTCCGCACACGCAGGCGCCGGGCGGACACTCTTTGCGGATGGGGAAAGGCGGCGGCACAGGCATGGAGACGGCGGGTCGGCGTTGAAGGCAGACCGGAATTCTACTCCTTTTTAGCGGGCCGCCGTCGCCGTTTGCAGACGCTGTTGCAACAGCGCTAACACGGCCGCTTCCTCGGGGCGCAGGGCGTGCAGGTCTTCCTGCAGTTCCTGCTGCGCGCGTTGGCGCAGCGTGGTGAGCATGGTGCCGTCCAGGTAGGATTCGATCACGGCCGGGTGGACGTAGCATTTGCGGCAGATGGTAGGCGTGTTGCCCAGTTTTTTGGCCACCGATTCGATGGCCTGCACCACGTTCTTCTTGGCCTGGGCGGCGGAATCGTATTTTTCGTATTCGAGCAGGGCCACGGCGGCCAGCACCGTGCCGGCCCAGGTACGGAAGTCCTTGGCCGTGTAGTCGGCGCCGGTGATGGTCTGCAGGTATTCGTTGACGTCGGCGGAATCCACCGCGTGCGGATTGCCGTCGTCGTCTTCGTACTGGAACAGTTCCTGGCCCGGCAGGTCGCGTACCTTGCGGATGATGTTGGCCAGCCGGCGGTCGTGCACCTCCACCGCATGGTGCACGCCGCTCTTGCCGCGGAAGCGGAACTGCACCGTGCTGCCGTCCAGCCGCACGTGGCGGCCGCGCAGCGTGGTCAGGCCGAACGATTTGTTCTCGCGCGCGTACTCCTCGTTCCCGATCCGCATCAGCGTCGCTTCCAGCAGGTGCACGATGGTGGCCAATATCTTCTCGCGCGGCAGGCCGGGCTTGCGCAGCGCTTCATCGGCGGCGCGGCGGATCGCCGGCAGCGCCTTGCCGAAGCTGAGCATGCGTTCGTACTTGGATTCGTCGCGGTGCGCGCGCCAGCGCGGGTGATAGCGATATTGCTTGCGTCCGCGCGCATCGCGTCCCGTGGCCTGCAAGTGGCCCAGCGCGTGCTTGCAGATCCAGACGTCTTCCCAGGCCGGCGGGATCACCAGCGATTTGATGCGCGCCAGCGTCGCCTCGTCGCGCACCGGCTGGCCGTCGGCACCGACGTAGTGGAACTGCTTGCCGCGCTTGCGTCGCGCGATGCCCGGCTGGTCGTCGTGAACATAACGCAGCCCGGCCGCCTTGGCGGCGACAGGGGGCGGGGCGGTCGCCGGCAGGTCATCACGTTTCATCGCAGTCCTCACTGAGCAAGTAAGCGCATCGTAGCCTGCGCTGCGGCCACGTGATGTGCGCAAACGCACGGAGCTTGCACGAGGCAAATACAAGATGCTGTGTGCTACGTACCACTACGTCATTCAACGTATTCCTTGAAGCTTGTCGTCTGATTAATCTTGTCTCATCCAAAACCAAGACGGGAGAGCATGATGGGGTTGAGCAAACGGCGGCTGCTGGCCATCGCAGTGGCGGCGGTCACGGGGAATGTGTGGGCCGGCGCCACGGTCAATTTCGGCGAGGCCAAGTCGGTCAGCGTCGGTTTCGGCCTGCGCGAGAGCTATACCAGCGCAGAGAACGCGGCGCCGGACGGCGGTCGCTCCAACGACTTTAACCTCGACAGCGGACGACTGTATTTCGGCGCCTCGCTGAACAAGAACATCAAGGGCATGTTCAACACCGAGTGGGACGGCGACAAGATCCGCGTGCTGGATGCGGCCGGGCAGTTCGCCATCTCGCCCGAGCTGAATATCTGGGCGGGCCGCCTGCTGTCGCCATCGGACCGCGCCAATATGGCCGGACCCTATTATTCGCTGGGTGGCGGTTACTGGGCCGGCGTGGCGTCGCGCTACGGCTACAACGGCGGCATCTTCCGCGGTCGTGACGACGGTGTGGTCGTCTGGGGCAATGTCGGCGACGGCGGCCGGCTGGGCTACTCGTTCGGCGCCTTTGAAGGCCATACCTTCGGCATCGGCTCGCTGACGCAGTCGCAGGCCAAGGCGGCCGGCATCAAGGCCGACGACTCACTGATGTACGCCGGCCGCGTGCAGTACGACTTCTGGGACGCGGAGCCGGGTTACTACGGCACCGGCAACTACCTGGGGCAGGCCGATATCCTGGCCATCGGCGTGGCCGGCCGCTATCAGAAGGACGGCATCCTGACCGTGGGCGCGGTCGGCAAATACAGCTCCTACAACGTCGACTTCCTGCTGGAGAAGCGCATCAAGGGCGCCGGCGCCTTCGCGCTGGAAGCCGCCTGGTACGACTACAACACCGACGACATCGTCAAGTCCGAGCAGGGCAAAGCCTATTCGGCCGGCGCCTCCTATATCTTCGAGGACAAGGCCGGATGGGGCAGGTTCCAGCCCTTCGTGCGCGCCCAGAAGTTCGCGGCCGACACCAATATCGACACCAAGCAGTATGACGTCGGCGTGAACTACATCATCGAAGGTTACAACGCGCAGGTCAGCGCGGTGTACTCCAAGACCAGGATCACCAGTGTCGCCGACCAGGACAAGTTCCAGATCGCGCTGCAACTTCAATACTGATTCATCACCACGGAGCTAACCCATGCAAAATCGTCGTCATTTTATCGGCACCCTGAGCCGCATCGCCGCCGCCACCACGCTGCTGGCCGCCGGTACCCAAGCCTACGCCGCGGACACCATCAAGGTCGGCATCCTGCATTCGCTGTCCGGCACCATGGCCATCTCGGAAACCTCGCTGAAGGACGTGGCGCTGATGACCATCGATGAGATCAACGCCAAGGGTGGCGTGTTGGGCAAGAAGCTGGAGCCCGTAGTGGTCGATCCGGCCTCGAACTGGCCGCTGTTCGCCGAAAAGGCGCGCGGCCTGATCGCCCAGGACAAGGTGGCCGTGGTGTTCGGCTGCTGGACCTCGGTGTCGCGCAAGTCGGTGCTGCCGGTGTTCAAGGAGCTGAACTCGCTGCTGTTCTACCCGGTGCAGTATGAGGGCGAAGAACTCGAGAAGAATGTGTTCTACACCGGCGCGGCGCCGAATCAGCAGGCGATTCCGGCGGTCGAATACCTGATGAGCAAGGACGGCGGCGGCGCCAAGCGCTTCGTGCTGCTGGGGACCGACTACGTCTATCCACGCACCACCAATAAAATCCTGCGCGCCTACCTGAAGAGCAAGGGCGTGAAGGACAGCGATATCGACGAAGTCTACACCCCGTTCGGTCACTCGGACTACCAGACCATCGTCGCCAACATCAAGAAGTTTTCGGCCGGCGGCAAGACGGCGGTGATCTCGACCATCAACGGCGATTCCAACGTGCCGTTCTACAAAGAGCTGGGCAATGCCGGCCTGAAGGCGACCGACGTGCCGGTGGTGGCGTTCTCGGTGGGCGAAGAGGAGCTGCGCGGCGTCGACACCAAGCCGCTGGTCGGCCATCTGGCGGCCTGGAACTACTTCGAATCGGTGAAGAACCCGGTCAACACGGACTTCATCAAGAAGTGGAAAGCCTATGCCGCCGCCAGGAAGCTGCCGAACGCAAACACGGTGGTGACCAACGATCCGATGGAAGCGACCTACGTCGGCATCCACATGTGGGCGCAGGCGGTGGAGAAAGCCAAGTCCACCGACACCGACAAGGTGATCGCGGCGATGGGCGGCCAGTCGTTCAAGGCGCCGTCGGGATTCACGCTGACCATGGATGCCACCAACCACCACCTGCACAAGCCGGTGTTCATCGGCGAGATCCGCCCGGACGGGCAGTTCAACGTGGTGTGGAAGACTCCTGGCCCGATCCGCGCCAATCCGTGGAGCCCGTTCATTCCGGGGAATGAAGGTAAGCAGAAGCTGTAAATCGTGATGCCCCGCACCGCAGCCGCGGCGCGGGGACGCTTCACCCGAGGACCAAGATATGCTGAAAAAAATCCTGCTGCTTGCCTGCCTGCTGTGCGCCGGCGCGGACACCTCCGCCGCCATCGCGCCGGAGGTGCTGGCGCCGCTGACCGGCGACGACCCGGACGCGCGCGTCGAAGCCGTCGCCAAAATCGGCGCGCTGGGCACCGATGAGGCCACGCGTTTCCTGTCCGCGCTGCAGAGCGGCGACGTCTACGCCACCCCGGACGGCAAACTGTACATCGTTGCCGACGACAAGGCCACCGACGTTGCCAGCGGCCTCACTGGCGCGCCGGGGACCATGCCCGATGGCCTGGACGGCCTGATGGTCAACAACCGCCTGCGCGGCGCCATCGACGACGCCCTGGCGGCGCTGAAGATGTTCTCGCCCGAGCGCGCGCAGCGTATGGCCGCTGCCACGGACATGCAAAAGAGCGCCGCGCCGGCGCAGGCGCCACTGATCGAAAAGGCGCTGGCCAGGGAAACCGACAGCCGGATTCGCGAGTTGCTGCAGCTGGCACTCGCCACCGCCAACCTGCACGCGCCGGAAGCCGCCAAACGCAAGGCGGCCGTGGAGGCGCTGGCCGACAGCAGCAACGCCAGCCTGCGTCCGCAGCTGCAATCGATGGTGGCAGGCGATGCCGACGAAAGCGTACGCGTCGCCGCCGCCCACACGTTGCAGGCGCTGGATAGCCGCCTCGCACGGACGGAATTCATCGGCAACGTCTTCTACGGCATCTCGCTGGCCAGCGTGCTGCTGCTGGCGGCGCTGGGCCTGGCCATCACCTTCGGCCTGATGGGCATCATCAACATGGCGCACGGCGAACTGCTGATGATAGGCGCCTACACCACTTATTTGTGCCAGCTTGCCTTCCGCCGCTGGGCGCCGGATGCGCTGGACTGGTATCTGGCCGCCGCGCTGCCGGCCGCGTTCATCGTCACGGCCGCCGTGGGCGTCGCGCTGGAACGCACGGTGATCCGCTGGCTATACGGCCGGCCGCTGGAAACCCTGCTGGCCACCTGGGGCATCAGCCTGATACTGATGCAGGCCGTACGCAGCATTTTCGGCGCGCAGAATGTGGAAGTCGCCAATCCGGCGTGGATGTCCGGCGGCGTCACGGTGCTCGGTTCGCTGGTGCTGGCCTACAACCGCATCGCCATCATCGTCTTTGCGTTGCTGGTGGTGGCCGGAGTGTGGCTGATCCTGAACAAGACGCGGCTTGGCCTGTTCGTGCGTGCCGTCATGCAGAACCGCCGCATGGCCGGCTGCGTCGGCGTCTCCACCGCGAAGATCGACATGATGACCTTCGGCCTCGGCTCCGGCATCGCCGGCCTCGGTGGCGTGGCGCTGTCGCAGCTGGGCAACGTCGGCCCGGATCTGGGACAAGGCTATATCGTCGATTCCTTCATGGTGGTGGTGCTGGGCGGCGTCGGACAACTGGCAGGCACCGTGATTGCCGCGCTGGGGCTGGGCGAGGCGAACAAATTCCTGGAGCCCGTCGCGGGCGCGGTGCTGGCCAAGATCGCCATCCTCATCTTCATCATCATCTTCATCCAGAAACGTCCGCAAGGGCTGTTCGCCATGAAAGGCAGGAGCGTCGAATGAACCGCACTTCCTTGTTTTCCCGCCCTGCGTGGGCCGCCATCGTGGCCGGCGTGGTGGTGCTGGCGGCGCTGCCGCTGCTGAACCTCATCTTCGCGGACGGCCATCCGCTGCATGTGCCCAGCTACATGGTCAGCCTGATCGGCAAATTCATGTGCTACGCGCTGGCAGCGCTGGCGCTGGACATGGTGTGGGGCTATGCCGGCATCCTGTCGCTGGGTCACGGCGTGTTCTTTGCGCTCGGCGCCTATGCCCACGGCATGTACCTGATGCGCGCCATCGGCCGCGAAGGCGTGTACCAGAGCGACCTGCCGGACTTTATGGTGTTCCTGGACTGGAAAGCCTATCCGTGGTACTGGAGCGGCACCGACAGCTTCTGGGTATCGCTGGCGCTGGTGGTGCTGGTGCCCGGCGTGCTGGCCTTTGTATTCGGCTATTTCGCCTTCCGCTCGCGTATCAAGGGCGTGTACTTCTCCATCATCACCCAGGCCATGACCTATGCCTTCATGCTGCTGTTCTTCCGGAATAACACCGGCTTCGGCGGGAATAACGGCTTCACCGATTTCAAACGCATTCTCGGTTTCCCGATCGCTGCGCCGGGCACCAAGGCCGCGTTGTACCTGGTGACGCTGGCGACGCTGGCCGGCGCGTTGCTGCTGTGCCGCTGGATCGTCACGTCGAAACTCGGGCGCGTGCTGCAGGCGGTGCGCGATTCGGAATCGCGGCTGATGTTCATCGGCTATAACCCGCTGTGGTTCAAACTGTTCGTGTGGACGCTGTCGGCGGTGCTGTGCGGGATCGCGGGCGCGCTGTACGTGCCGCAGGTGGGCATCATCAACCCGTCCGAGATGTCGCCGGCGAATTCGATCGAAATGGTGATCTGGGCGGCGGTCGGCGGACGCGGCACCCTGCTTGGCCCGGTGATCGGCGCCTTCTCGGTGAACGGTCTGAAAAGCTGGTTCACAGGCGCTTTCCCCGACCTGTGGCTGTTCGCCCTCGGTCTGATTTTTATCCTGGTCACGCGCTATCTGCCGCGCGGGCTGGCCGGTTTGATGCGTAAGGAGCAGGCATGAGCGTGAACGAACATCTGGACGAACGTCTGCGGCGCGAAGCCGGGCCGGATACGATCGGCGCGCAAGGTCCGTCGTATGGACGCGTCGCGGGCGAGGGGCTGGACACCACGCACGGCGCCATCCTTTATCTGGAAGAGATCAGCGTGGTGTTCGACGGCTTCCGCGCGCTGAACAAACTGAGTCTGGACATCTCGGTCGGCGAGCTGCGCTGCATCATCGGCCCGAATGGCGCCGGCAAGACCACCATGATGGACGTCATCACCGGCAAGACGCGGCCGACGTCGGGCACGGCCTTCTTCGGTCAGACCATGGACCTGAGCCGCATGAGCGAACACCAGATCGCGCACGCCGGCATCGGCCGCAAGTTCCAGCGGCCGACGGTGTTCGAGCAGCACACGGTGTTCGAGAACCTGGAACTGGCCATGAAGATGGACAAGCGCGTGCGGCCCACGCTGTTCGCGCGTCTCGGTTCCGAACAGCGCGGCAAGATCGAGGACATCCTCAAGCTGATACGCCTGAACGGCAGCGAGCGGCGGCTGGCGGGTTTGCTGTCGCACGGGCAGAAGCAATGGCTGGAAATCGGCATGCTGCTGATGCAGGAACCGCAACTGATTCTGCTGGACGAGCCGGTGGCCGGCATGTCGGACGCCGAGACGGCGCGCACGGCGGAACTGCTCAACGAATTGCGCGGCAAGCATTCGATCATGGTGGTGGAACACGACATGGCCTTCGTCACCGAGATCGCGCAGCAGGGTGTAGTGACGGTGCTGCACGAGGGCTCGGTGCTGGCGCAGGGGCGCATGGCCGAGGTACAGGCCGACGAGCGGGTGATCGAAGTTTATCTGGGACGCTGACTTATGCTGCAAGTGGAAAAAATCAATCAGTACTACGGCTCCTCGCATACGCTGCGCGGCGTGTCGCTGGAACTGGAGCGGGGCAAGTGCATGGCGCTGCTGGGCCGCAATGGCGTCGGCAAGACCACGCTGCTCAAGTGCCTGATGGGCGTTCTGCCCGTATCGGCGGGCAGCGTACGGCTGGAAGGGCGCGACATCACACGGCTGCCGCCACACCAGCGTGCACGCGCCGGCATCGCTTACGTGCCGCAGGGGCGGGAAATCTTCGCGCGTCTGACGGTGGAGGAGAATTTGCTGATGGGGCTAGCCACGCATCGCGGCAAAAAGGCGTCCACCATCAAGGGCGAAGTCTACGAGCTGTTCCCGGTGCTGAAGGAGATGCTGCACCGGCGCGGCGGCGACCTGTCCGGCGGCCAACAGCAGCAGCTGGCGATCGCCCGCGCGCTGCTGGCCGAGCCCAGGCTGATCATCCTCGACGAGCCGACCGAAGGGATCCAGCCGTCCATCATCAAGGACATCGGCAACGTCATCCGCCTGCTGCGCCAGCGCGGCGACATGGCGATCCTGCTGTGCGAACAGTATTTCGATTTCGCCCACGAACTGGCGGATCAGTTCATGGTGCTGTCGCGCGGCGAGGTGGTGGCCTCCGGTGCGCAGGCGGCGATGAGCGATCCCGAGGTCAAGCGTCACCTGGCGGTGTAGCGCTGTCGTGCAGCACATCCTGGACGTACAGCATGGTGACCAGTACCGCCAGCACCGCCGCCAGCGGCGTGGCCAGCGCGACGCCGGCCAGGCCGAACAGGGCGCCGCACAGCACCTGCGTGGCGATGGTCAGCGCCGGCGGCAGCGCCACGCTGCGCGATTCGATCAGTGGCGACAGCAGGTAGCCTTCCACCGTCTGGATGCCGAGGAACAGCAGGATGGTGTACAGGCCCAGTTGCGGACTGTCCGAGAAGGCGATCAACACCGCCGGCACGCCCGCCATCAGTGGGCCGATGTAGGGGATGAAGTCGAGCAGGCCGGCGATCAGGCCCAATACCATCGCCAGCGGCACCCCGAGCAGCCACAGGCCGATGGCGGTGGCCACGCCGACCACGATCATCGACACCAGTTTGCCCACCAGCCAGCGCGCCAGCGTGTCGCCGATGGTGTCCAGCACTTCGCGCACGCGCGGGCGGCGCTGTTGCGGAATCAGTTTCAGGAAGCCGCTGATGTAGACGGCGGGCTGCGCGGCGAAATACAGTCCCACGCAAAGAATGATCACCACATTGCCCAGTGCTCCCAGAACTCCGCTGAACACCAGACCCGCGTTGGGCGCCAGGGCCGTGAGCTGCTTGCGGATGGCGTCGGCGCTGGGCAGGTCGGACAGGATGCTGTGTAAAAAAGCATTCCTGGCGACGGCGGCACGCAAGCGCTCTATCGATTCCGGCACCACCGAGCCAAGTTCCGTCGCCTGTTCGGCGATCTGCGGGGCCAGTGCCCAGCTGCCACCGCCGATCAAGGCGGCCAGTGCGGCGGCGATAACGGTCAGGGCGATACCGCGCCGCACCGCCAGCCGCGCGGCCATGCGCCGGCTTAATTCGTACAGCAGGATGGCGAACAGCGCGCAGGCGAACAGCAGCAGGAAGACTTCGGCGCCGTACCACAGCGCCGCCAACGTGAGGAAGAACAGCATGCCGACGCCATAGGCCAGCACCACGCGGTGCAGGTAGCTGCGTTGATTCGGCGGGGAGGGCGGCTTGGGTGTGGTGGTCGTCATGACGCTATCGTGCCAGCAGATAGGCGGCGATATCGCGCGCATCGGATTCTGTGACGTCCAGCGCCGGCATGGCGGTCGACGGATCCATGCGCTGCGGGTCGCGTATCCACCGCGCCAGGTTATCGGCGGTGTTGGGCAGATGCCCGGCGATGTACTGGCGCTCTCCCAGCCCGCGCAGCGGCGGGCCGACGAAGGTGGCCGGCCCGGTCACGCCGGGGATGACGTGGCAGGCATTGCAGGCGTACTGCGTCAGGGCCAGGCGGCCGTTTTCGGCATCGGGGTGCGGGTGCGGCGGGCGTGCGGCGCGCGCGGGATGGCCGGCCTGTTCGGCCATGGCCGCATAGCCTGCCGGCGACAGGCGCGGCAACACGGTCAGAAAGGCGACTATCGCCCAGATATCCTCTTCGGCCAGATGAAATTCCCAGGCCGGCATGCCGCTCATCTTGATGCCGTGGCGCGTGATCCAGTACATCTCGTTGTGCCGCCAACGGCGCGCGGCGTCGGCCAGGGAACCGGGCACCGGCTGCATGCTGCGGCCGATTTCGCCTTGTGCCACGCCCGGCGCGCCGTGGCACTGCAGGCAATTGTCGCGATACAGTCCGGCGCCGCGCAGCGCTACCTCGGCATGGGCGACGGATGGCGGCGCCGTGACCTCGCGCGCGTGATGGCGCACGGATTCGCGCATGCCGATTTCCAGCAGCGTATGCACCCACTGGAAGTGCGAGCGCGTCGCGGCCACGTTGTAATAACCGCCGTAGAGCAGCAACGTGCCGACGGCCGCCGCCAGCACCGCCAGTGCCGCAAGGGTGGCGCCCACCGTGATGACGACAAGTCGGCGCCGCTGGGTCATCGGCAGTGTCCTATTGAAAAAGATTAATAAATATCGTTCGTGTATTGTATCGATTCGACAGTCCGGGACTGATTCCAATCGTGCGCATCCTGTTCCTTCTTCCGTTGGCCTGGCTGACCGCATGCGATGGCGGTGCGGGACCGGTGCGGGTGCAGGGCGGCGACGCCGCGCGCGGCAAGCTGCTGCTGGCGCAGTACCAGTGCGGCGCGTGTCACCGGATCGAGGGTGTGGCCGCCGCGCGCGGACAAATCGGGCCGCCGCTCGACGGTTTCGGCCAGCGCAGCTATATCGCGGGCAGCGTGCCCAATGCCCCCGGGACGCTGGTGCGCTGGCTGATCGACCCGGCCGCGCTGAAGCCGGGCACCGCCATGCCGGCGATGGGCGTGTCCGCGGACGACGCGCGCCATATGGCGGCATATCTGTACGCGACGCCATGAGCGCGCGGCCGCAATCGGTGCTGCATCCCGGCGGCTGGGATGCGGAAGTGACCGCGCATCTGGCCTGGGTGTTGATCGGCGGCGCGGCGCTGGCGTTCGCGGGGGTGATGGTGGTCTGCGCGTTGGGATTGCGCCGCCAGCGCGAGGTGCGCCCGCGCCGCTGGCTGCTGGGAGCCGGCGTCGCGCTGCCGTCGGTGGCGCTGCTGGCGCTGTTGCTGTACTCGGTGTGGCGCGGGGCGCTGTTGAGTGAGGTATCGTCACGCCAGACGGTGCGGATCGCCGTGGTGGCGCACATGTGGTGGTGGGAGGTGCGCTATACGGACCCCACCGGCGGCGCGGATATCGTGCTGGCCAACGAGATCCGGCTGCCGGTCGGCCAGCCGGTGTATCTGGGCTTGAGCAGCGCGGATGTGATCCACAGTTTCTGGGCGCCGGCGCTGGCGGGCAAGGTGGACATGGTGCCGGGACGCGTACATGGCCTGATGCTGCGGGCGCGGCAGCCCGGCGTCTACCGCGTGCAGTGTGCGGAATACTGCGGCGAACAGCATGCGCGCATGGCGCTGCACGTGGTGGCGCTGGGCGAGCGGGAATTCGCGGCCTGGCTGGCGGCGCAGGCGCTGCCCGCGCGCGCCAACGCGAGCGCCAATGCGAGCGCCAATGCAGCGGGACGGCGCGTGTTCGAGGCGCGGCGCTGCGCCGCATGCCACACGGTGCGCGGAGTCGGCGACCACGCCATCGGAGGCGCTGGCGTGGCTGCTGGCACGGATGGCGGCGGTCTGGGGCCGGATCTGACGCATGTGGGCAGCCGGCTGTACCTCGGCGCCGGTACGCTGCGCAACGGGCGCGCGGCGCTGCGGCAATGGATCGCCGATCCGCATCACCTCAAGCCGGGCGTGCGCATGCCGGCAAGCACCGACATGAGCGCGACCGATCTGCAGGCGCTGGCGGCCTGGCTGGAGGCGCTGCAATGACGGCGCCGCGCGACACTCTGCCCAGTTCCGTGCCGCGGCCGCCGGACGAGCTGGAACGCCTGGACCGCATCTGGCGCACGCCGCGCGGGCTGCGCTTTTTCACTACCGTGAACAACTCGACGATAGGCGTGCTCTACATCGGCACCGCGCTGCTGTTCTTCCTGCTGGCCGGGGTATTGGGTCTGCTGATCCGCGCGCAACTGGCGGTGCCGGACAACACGCTGCTCAGTCCCGGCATCTACAATCAGATTTTCACCATGCACGGCACGGTGATGATGTTTTTGTTCGCGATTCCGGTGGTGGAGGCGGTCTCGGTATTCCTGCTGCCGGCCATGCTGGGCGCGCGCGACCTGCCGTTTCCGCGCTTGTCGGCGTACGCTTACTGGGCCTATGCGGTGGGCGGCATCGGCTTTTTCTGCAGCCTGTTCGCGGGCCTGGCGCCGGACGGCGGCTGGTTCATGTACCCGCCGCTGACCAGCAAGGAATATTCGCCCGACATCAACGCGGATTTCTGGCTGCTCGGCATAGGCTTTATCGAAATCTCGGCCATCGCCGGCGCAGTGGAGCTGATCGTCGGCATTCTGTTCACGCGCGCGCCCGGCATGCGCCTGAGCCGCATGCCGGTCTACGCCTGGTCCATGCTGGTGATCGCGCTGATGGTGGTGTTCGCGTTCCCGGCGGTGATCGCCGGAACCGCGCTGCTGGAGCTGGAACGGGCCTACGACTGGCCGTTCTTCATTCCGGCGCGCGGCGGCGACCCGATACTGTGGCAGCACCTGTTCTGGTTCTTCGGCCATCCCGAGGTGTACATCATTTTCCTGCCGGCGGCCGGCATGGTGTCGGTGATGCTGCCCGCCCTGGTGGGCACACCGCTGGTGGGACGCAGTGCGGTGGTATGGGCGCTGGCGGCGGTGGGCGTCATCAGCTTTGCGCTGTGGGCGCACCATATGTTCACCGCCGGCTTGAACCTGTGGTCGTCCGCGCTGGTGTCGGCGGCCAGCATGGTGGTGGCGATACCGACGTCGCTGCAGGTATTCGCCTGGATCGCGACGTTGTGGCGCGGCCGCGTGGAATGGAACGCGCCGACGCTGTTCATCCTCGGCTTCCTGTTCATCTTCGTGCTGGGCGGGCTGACCGGCGTGATGGTCGCGGTGCTGCCGTTCGACTGGCAGGCGCACGACAGTTACTTCATCGTCGCTCACCTGCATTATGTACTGATCGGCGGGCTGGTATTTCCGCTGTTCGCCGCCCTGTACTACTGGATGCCGCTGCTGAACGGCCACCGCCTGTCGGAAGCCGCCGCGCGCTGGGTATTCGGCCTGATGTTCACCGGTATGAACCTGACCTTCTTCCCCGTGCATGTCAGCGGTCTGCTCGGCATGCCGCGCCGCGTCTACACCTATGCGGCGGAGATGGGCTGGGGCGCGCTGAATCTGGTGTCCACGACAGGCGCGGTGCTGCTGGCCGCGGGCGTGGCGCTGTTCGTGGTCGATGCCGCCCGCACGCTGCGCAAACCGAAGCAAAAGCATGGCAATCCGTGGCGGGCGCCGACGCTGGAGTGGCTGCCCGCGGAAGACTACGCCACGCGCAGCATTCCGGACGTGCGCTCGGCGGAGCCGCTGTGGGAGCAGCCGGACCTGGCGCGCGAGGTCGGGGAGGGCGCGCACTGGCTGCCCGGCAGCGCCACCGGACGGCGCGAAACCATCGTCACCAGCGTGCGTGACGCGCGGCCGCTGTATCTGCTGGTGCTGCCCGGCGATAGCTGGTGGCCGCTGGCCGCCGCCGTGGGCACGGCCGGCTTCTTCCTGCTGTTGACGGTGCACATGACGGCGCCGGCCTGGCTGTGCGGCGTCGCCGCCGTGGCCGCGGTGCTGGCCTGGATGTGGCAGTCCGACAGCCTGCCGCCGCAACGCATGGCGCGCGTGGCGGACCGGGTGATGCTGCCGATCGGCGCGCGCGGCGCCGCCTCGCATTCGTTCTGGGCCACGATCATCACGCTGGTGGTGGACGCCACGGTGTTCGCCTCGCTCGTTTTCGCGCACCTGCACACGGCCATGCGGCTGGAAATCTGTCCGCCGCCCGGCAGCGGGCTGGCGCCGCTGCGCATGAGCGGAATGGCCTGCGGCCTGCTGCTGGTCGGTTCGTTATGCATGGAATGGGGCCGGCGGCGGGGCGGCCAGTGGCCGGCGGTGATGCTGGCGCTGGCGTTCATGCTGGGCGGTGTCGCGCTGCAGCTCACCGCGCACGCGGGCCTGAATCCGACGCAGCACGCGTGGGACGCCACGGTGGCGGCGATGCTGGCCTACCAGGCGCTGCATGCCGCGCTGCTGGTGGTGCTGGCCGCCTATCTGTGCGCGCGTATCTGGAGCGGCCGTCTGACGCTCGTCAACCGCGCCACGCTCGACAACTGCGCGCTGGTGTGGCACTACACCACCCTGCAGGGCATCGGTCTGGCGGTGGCGCTGCGCCTGATCAGTGGGTCTTGAAGAAGTTGCGGGCAATGGCCTCGATTTCGCCGTTGCGCTTCATTTGATAGATGGCGTTGTCGAACTGTTTGACGAAGTCGGTCTTGTAACCGAACCTGCCGTTATCGCGGTCGGTGAAGCCGAGAAAGCCCTGTTCGGTGGCGATTTCGGTGGCCTCGGCCAGTTCGGCGTGACTGCCGCCCTCGTCGTATCTGCCGCCCGCCTTCAGCTGTTTCAGCGTCCACTGGATCGACCGCCGGTCATTGATGTAGCAGTCGATGCGTCTCAAGCCCAGCTTGATGATATTGGTTTCGCTGTCGCGGGCTTCCTCGACGCGCAGCCGGCCGGCGCGGACCGCCTGCTCGAACGCTACGCCGCCGACGATGAAACCGGCGTTGTTGCCGATGGTGAGGCCGTAAAAGTCCTGCGGCCAGCGCTTGCGCGGCCCGGCGGCCAGCACGTCCTTGCGACAGACCGCGACCACTTTTTCGTCGTACAGCGGCAGCGAATACGGCCAGGTCCAGGGCTCGTCCGTGGTGTTCATATACGGCGGATAAAGCGCCAAGGCGGTGCCGGACTTCAGCAGCGCCATCCCGCGTTTCCATGGCACGGTCTGCACTTCGATCCGGTACCCCTTCATACGCGTAAAGGCCGCGCGCACGATCTCGTAATACAGCCCGGCGGGCTTGCCGTTCTTTTCGTAGGAATAGGGCGGATAGCCGGCGTCGGCGTAGATGGTGACCGGAATATCGCCGGCCCGCGCGGCCGCGCTGAACACTGCCGAGATCAGGAAGGTGAGCCAGGGTTTAACCACACTACGCGCCGGAGTCATGTCAACCGGTCCATGCTAACACGATAGTCACTGATGCAGATAGCTTCCCGCCCATTCCATGGCCTGGGCGCTGGCATATAACAACAGCCCGATCATGCCGCCCACCAGGGTGCCGTTGACGCGGATGAATTGCAGGTCCTTGCCGATATTGAGCTCGATCTGGCGCGACATGTCCTTGTCGTCCCAGGCCTTGACGGTGTCGCTGATGTGGCGCGTCAAAAAATGCGAGAACGCCGGCGCCAGCGCCCGGGCCATTTCGCTCATGTGCTGGTTGAGCGAGGCGCGCATCTCGGGATGGGAAAGCAGTTCGTCACTCAGCCAGGCGCCGGCCTGCAGCACGCCGGCGTGCAGCCGCGAATCGTCACCGGCGATGTCGGCCTTGATCCAGTCGCGCACACTGCCCCACAAATCGCCGGCGTAGCGGTTGAAGGTGTCGCTGTCGCGAAGATAGCGCTTGAAGTCCTCGCCCTTGGCGATGAAGGACGGATCGGACTGCAGCCGCTGCACGAAGCGCTGCACCATTTCGTCGAAACGGCTGCGCAGCCTGTGATCCTTGTCGGCGCCGATGTTTTCCATGATGTTGTTGAGCGTATCGGCGATCATGGCGGCGCCGCTTTCGCTGATCCAGCCGGTCGGCAGCATCATTTCCATGGTGGCGTGCTCGCGCTTGAGCCAGCCGGTGATCAGCTCCGCCATCACCTGTCGCGTTTCCGGCCGGTTGAGGATGCCGATCAGGGCGCGCATGCCGTCGTCCAGCAGCTCCTGGTGACGGCCCTCGCGCGTCAGGCTGGCGATCACCGTGCCCAGCGACGGCGCCATGTCGAGCTTGCCGATGGCGGCATGCAGGGCGTCGCGCATCAGCTGCTGGATGCGGGCGTCGTCCACGGTGGCGAGGATTTCCGGCAGCAGTTTGGCCAGCTGCGCCGCCATATACTGGCGGTTGCGCGGTTCCTGCAACCATTGTGCCACGCTGGTGGCCGGGTCGGTTTTCAGGATGACCTGCGCCAGCGATTCGGGCGCCAGGAATTTGTCCTCGACGAAGGTGGCCAGATTGTCGGCGATGCGCACCTTGTTGCTGGGGATGATGCTGGTATGCCGCGAGATGAACGGAATCGGCACCTTGTGGAACAGCGCGACGATGGCGAACCAGTCGGCCAGCGCGCCAACCATGGCCGCCTCCGACACGGCGCGCAGGCCGTCGACCCAGAAGCCGCGCGGCAGCAGGGACGTGATGATGAACACGGCCGCCGCCGCCGCCAGCAGCGACAGCGCGAGCCGTTTGGACCGTTTCAGTTCGGATTCCTTATCCATGGCCCGATTATGGCATGGACGCGGCCGGCGCCGCGTCACCGCTGAGCGGGGGGCGGTGCGCCGGTGGCTGGCGCTATCCGCTACTTGCAGATCGAATCTTACCCAGCGCCACCGCCGCTGCGGAGGTGCGGGTTTCCACACCCAGTTTCACGAAGACGTGTTCCAGATGTTTGTTGACGGTGCGCGGGCTGGTGCCGAGGATATCGCCGATGTCGCGGTTGGTTTTTCCCTTGATGACCCAGTTCAGGACCTCGGATTCGCGCATGGTCAGTTTGAACGACGACATCAGCGCATCGATCAGCGAGGCGTCCGATTCTTCGCGCAGCACCACCATCCACTGCGTCTGTTCGCTGTATTCGGCGGCCGAAAAGATCAGCCGCTGCGCGCCGCGCGCCAGCGTCAAGGGGGCATGCGACAACCCCTCCGTATGCGCCTGCTGCGTCGCCGCGAGCCAGGACTGCAGCTGCTGTGGCGCGCGCTCGGTGGCGCCCGATTCCGGCGGCAGGTAATTGCGCAGCAGTTGGCGCGCGAGCGGCGTCTGCCACAAAATCCGGCCGTCGTCGGGGCGGATGGCGATGACGGCATTGCCGAAGGCGTCCAGCGCGCTGCGCGCCTGGTCGACCAGGCGCGCCGTCTGCAGGTGCGAGGCGATGCGCGCCAGGACTTCGCTGGTGCGCAGTGGCTTGGTGACGTAGTCGTTGCCGCCGGCCTCGAAGGCGGCCACCACGTGCTCGCTCTCGGTCAGGCCGGTCATGAAGATCACCGGGATGTGGCGCGTGGCCAGGTTGGCTTTCAGGTGACGGCAGGTGGCAAAACCGTCCATGCCGGGCATGACCGCGTCCAGCAGGATGATGTGGGGCTGGGCCTCGGCGGCGCGCAGCAGGGCGGTTTCACCGTTGTTGGCCACCAGGACGGTATAGCCCGATTCGTCCAGCGCATCGTGCAGCACGGCGAGGTTTTCCGGGATATCGTCGACCACCAGCACCAGGCCGGCGTCAGTGTTGAAGTTCATCGTTGTTCTTCTCTCTCACAAATTCGGCCATCGCGTCGAGCTGGAAGCGCGCGGCCAAGTTTTGCATGGCGTGGGTGAACGGCTGATAGCGCGGATCGAGCGCGCCGATTTCGTCCAGCTTGTGCTTGATGCCGCGCATGTAACCGACCCGTATCAGCGCGCGCAGCGCAGTCATGACGTCCGGTGGCGGGAACACCAGCGCCGGTGCGCCCGCGGCGGCCGCTGGTGGCGCGGCTTCGCGTGGCTGCGTGGTCCATTCCAGCGCCAGGCGTGCGCCTATCCAGTCCAGGAGCTCGTTGACGTTGACCGGCTTGATGAAGAAATCCTCGGCGCGGATGCCGGCCGGATTTTCCATGCCCTTGTCGAAGGCATTGGCGGAGACGATGGCGATCGGCACCTCGGACATGCGCTTGCGGCGCAGGATATAGCTGGCTTCCCAGCCGTCCATGCCGGGCATGGCCAGGTCCATCAGGATCAGGTCGGGCGCGAAGCTGGCCCACAGGTCCAGGCACTCCAGCCCCGATTCGGCCTGCGCCACCTCGAAGCCCAGCGGCGCCAGGATGTTGAGCAGCAGTTCGCGATCCACCCGTTCATTGTCGACGACGAGGATACGGCGGCGCGGACCGCGATAGCCGGTGCGCTGCGCCTGGCTGTGCGCCAGCGGCGCGCGCAATCCGGGCGCGTGTACGCTGGGCAGGAACAGGCGCACGTGGAACATGCTGCCGTGACCGGCAGTGCTGCGTACCTTCAGCTCGCCGCCCATCAGCTGCGTCAGCATGCGCGCGATCGGCAGACCGAGGCCGGTGCCGCTGGCATTCGCGTGCGCGCTGGCGCTGCCGCGCGAGAACGGCTCGAAGATGTGGTCGATTTCTTCCTGCAGGATGCCCGGGCCGCTGTCCTCGATTTCGAACGCAGCCATTTCGCGCGCGTATTTGAGGCGCATGACGATGCCGCCGCGGCTGGTGAACTTGACGGCGTTGCCGAGGATGTTGATGAGGATCTGGCCCAGCCGCTTGCGGTCGGCGCGCACGCAGGGCGGCAGCGCGCCGCTCAATTCGTAGCGGAAGCTCAGCCCCTTGTTGGCGGCCTGCAGCTCGAACATGCGCACCAGCTGGCCGATGAAATCGGGGAAGTCCAGCTCCTTCATGTCGAAGTTGAACTTGCCCCCTTCGATGCGGGCGATGTCCAGCGTGCCCTCGATCAGCGACAGCAGGTGTTCGCCGCTGTTGCGGATTACGCGCACCGCCTGCTGCCGGTGCGCCGGGATCGCCGGGTCGTTGTCGAGCAGCTGGGCGTAGCCGAGGATGGAATTGAGCGGCGTGCGGATCTCGTGACTGATGCCGGCGATATATCGGCTCTTGGCCTGGTTGGCCAGGTCGGCGGCCTGCTTGGCCTGCTGCAGCTGGGCGTCGGTCTGGCGGTGCAGTTCGATTTCGCGCGTCAGCAGGCCGGTCTGGCGGTTCGACTCTTCCTGCGCCACGCGGCGGCTTTCGCTGGTCAGCACCAGCCACCACGCGACGATGCCGCTGGCCAGCAGCAGCGCCGCAAAAATCTTGAAGAACACCAGCCGCAGCTGCGGCAGCAGGGCATCGGCGCCGGCCGGCAGCACCGATTGTTCGTGATAGTAGATCAGGCCGAGCAGGGCGCCCAGCGACAGCACGGTGACGACCATCAGCAACAGATAATGTCCCAGGCCGCTGCTCAGGTAGCGCCACAACGATTGCGGCAGCAGGGCGCGCATCGCCTGCTGCCACTGCACCGCCACGCGCGCGTGCGGCTTGCAGGTGTCGTTGCAGCGCGCGTCCAGGCAGCAGCACAGCGAGCAGATGGAACCCTGGTAGGCCGGACAGTGAGCCATGTCCTCGGCCTCGTATTCCTTTTCGCAGATCACGCAGGTTTTGCCGTGGACGTGGGCTTGTGGCCGGGCGATATAGTAGCGGCCGCGCGTGGCGAGCGCGATCAGCGGCGACGCCACCAGCGCCGTGGTGAGCGCGATGAACGCGGAGAAGGCTTGCGCCTGATGGCCGAAGGCACCCATGTGCGCCGCCACCGACAGGGCCGACGCCAGCAGCATGGCGCCGACGCCGACCGGGTTGATGTCGTACAGGTAGGCGCGGCGGAATTCGATGCCCTTGGGGCTGAAGCCCAGCGGCTTGTTGATCACCAGGTCCGCCACCACCGCCGTGATCCACGAGATGGCGATGTTGGAATACAGGCCGAGTACCTGGTCCAGCGCCTGGAACACGTCCAGCTCCATCAGCAGCACGGCGATCAGCGCATTGAACACGGCCCACACCACGCGGCCCGGATGGCTGTGCGTCAGGCGCGCGAAGAAGTTGGACCAGGCCAGCGAACCGGCGTAGGCATTGGTCATGTTGATCTTCACCTGCGACACCACCACCAGCAGCGCGGTGGCCGCCAGCGCCGCCCGCGGCTGATCGAACACCAGGCCGAAGCCGGCCAGGTACATATGGGTCGGATTGACCGCCTGCTCCAGCGGCATGGCGCTGCGGATCGCCAGCCAGGCCAGCAGCGCGCCGCCCAGCATCTTGGCGATGCCGAGCACGATCCAGCCGGGACCGGCGGCCAGCACGCCCAGGTGCCAGCGCAGGCGGTTGTCACGCGTCGGCGGCGGCATGAAGCGCAGGAAGTCGACCTGCTCGCCGATCTGGGTGATCAGCGCCACGCCGACCGCCGTGGCCGCGCCGAAGGCCAGCATGCTGAAGTGGCCGTGCGCGCCGTCGCGACCGGCGTAGTCGAGCAGTTGCGCCGGCAGCTCGGGACGTTTGTGGAAGATGGCGATGAAGGGCAGCGCCATCAGGATCAGCCAGACTGGCTGGGTCAGCATCTGGATGCGGCTGATCAGGGTGACGCCGTGCGTGACCAGCGGGATCACCGCCAGCGCGCTGACCATGTAGCCTATCCAGAGCGGCAGGTGGAAATACAGTTCCAGTGCGTAGGCCATGATGGCCGCTTCCAGCGCGAACAGGATGAAGGTGAACGAGGCGTAGACGAACGAGGAGATGGTCGAGCCGATGTAGCCGAAGCCGGCACCGCGCGTGAGCAGGTCCATGTCGACGCCGTAGCGGGCGGCGTAGTAGCTGATCGGCAGGCCGGTGAGGAAGATGATCAGGCCGACCGCGATGATGGCCCACAGCGCGTTGATGAAGCCGTAGTTGACGGTGATGGTGCCGCCTATCGCCTCCAGCACCAGGAAGGAAATCGCGCCGAAGGCCGTGTTGGCGACGCGAAATTCCGACCAGCGGCGGAACGAGTGCGGGGTGTAGCGCAGCGCGTAATCCTCGATGGTCTCGTTGGCCACCCAGGTATTGTAATCGCGCCGTATCTTGACGATGCGCTGTGTCGTCGTGGTCATAAAAAAAGCAGCTAATGGATTAGCTGCTTTTCAAGCAAGTACCATGCCCAAATTCGGGGACAGACCACGATTTTGCAATTTATTGCAGAATCGTGGTCTGTCCCCGGTTTAGCCGGCTTAGCGGTAGTGCTTGTTGGCGTTGACGTTATCAAGCAGCCGCTTGAGCTCGTCCTGCATCATCGGCGACAGGTTGATGAACTGGCAGCCGATCTGTACCTGCTCGCCAAGCAGGAAGGAGCGGAAGGTGCGCGACAGCCGCACTTCGAGATCGGCAATCATCACCGAATCCGGCCCCAGTTCCAGCCGCACGCGCTGCAGCTTGCGGCCCACGTGCAGGCCCACCGCGTCGCGCGGCGAGGCGCGCATGCCGACGCCGCCGGCGGAAAAGTCGTACACCTGCAACTCGTACGGTTTGCCATTGAGCACGAATGAGGCCATGTTGTACACGCCCAGCGGGGTTTCCAGCCGGGCCGAGGCGCGGCGGTTCAGCACCAGGCACTTGGTCGGGAATTCCAGCGGAATGATGGTCGGCTCGTTGGGCTTGCTGGCCCATTCGAGCGAGCTCAGTTTGAACTGGATCTTGGCCGAACGCAGCCAGCCGACGAAGGTCGCTTCGCCCGGCGGCAGAAATTCGCCCTCATTGAGCTCCAGCTCGAAATACGGATTTTCCGGGTGGACGTTCTTGATGCGCGCCATGACCACATTGGTGGCACTGGCCGGATACACCGAGATCGGCTCGCCGGTTTCGGCAAGAAACGTCAGTGCATCACCGATGTCATGCTCATCGGTCATGTCATGGGGTTTCGAACCCGTCGCGATCGGCTCCACAGCGTCTTTTAGGGTGGGGGGCCCGCGGCGAAATTCATTTGGTATAGGATCGTTCACGACGGCATATCTCTTTGCTAATGACTTCAATGCGAGGTCGATCTGCGCAGTTTACAGCGGTTTCAACGTTTTGGCTTGCAGAAAGGCAAGAAATTTTCACTGCTTGTGGCTTAGAAGCGTTCATCCGGGCGCAGATAGCGCCATTGGCCGACCGGCAGCTCGCCAAGTTTTACCTTTCCGATACGAACCCTTTTTAATCCGACAACTTTCAAACCGACCATTTCGCACATGCGGCGGATCTGGCGCTTCTTGCCTTCGCGCAGGGTGAAGCTGAGCTGGTCGTCGTTCTGCCAGCGCACCTTGGCCGGCAGCAGCGGCTTGCCGTCCATCCACAGGCCGTGGTTGAGCTTTTTCAGGTCGCTGTCGGGCAGCTTGCCGGGCTTGGTGTACTGCACGCGCACCAGGTATTCCTTGTCGACATCGGTGTGCTCGCCGATCAACTGCTTGGCCACGCGGCCGTCCTGGGTCAGCACCAGCAGGCCGACCGAATCGATGTCCAGGCGGCCCGCCGGCACCAGCGAACGCAGCTGGGTCGGGTGGAACTGTTCATTGGCGGGATCGTCGGGCCAGCGGTTTTCCGGCTTGATCAGGGCCACGGCCGGCTGGTAGCCGTCCTCGGCCTGGCCGCTGACATAGCCCATCGGCTTGTTGATCAGGATGGTGACGCGCTTGGACTGCTCGGCGGCCGCCTGGCGCTCCACCGTGACTTTCTGGCTCGGATAGACTTTGGTGCCAAGTTCGTTGACGACCTTGCCGTCGACGCGGACCCAGCCGCGCGCGATCCACTCGTCGGCCTCGCGGCGCGAGCACAGGCCCAGTTCGGACATGCGTTTGGACAGGCGGAGTAATTCTTCAGACATGTTGGTGCTCTACAAAAAACGGGGTTAGACCTTGATCGCTTCCAGCAGGTCGGTTTCGAGCTGGATCTGGTTGCGGGCGTTGCTGAGGGCGGCGCCGTCGATCAGGAACACGTCTTCCACTCGCTCGCCCAGGGTCATGACCTTGGCCGTGTGCAGGTTGATCTTGTACCGGGTCAGCACGTTGGCGATCGAATACAGCAGGCCGGTGCGGTCGTTGGCGGCCACCGACAACAGGTAGTACTGGCCCTTTTCATCGGGGCGCAGGTCGACCGTCGGCTGGATCGGGAAGGTGCGCGACAGCCGCGACAGCCGGCCCTTGCTCGGCGCCGGCAGCGGTTCCGGCGTGGTCAGCAGCCCGCACAGCTCGTGCTCGATCAGGCTGATGATGTCGCGGTAGCTCTTGGCGAAGTTCTGCTCGGTGACCAGGAAGGTGTCCAGCGCATAGCCGTGGCGCGTGGTGTGGATCTTGGCGTCGAGGATGGAAAAGTTCTTGCGGTCGAAATAGCTGCAGATGCGCGCGAACAGGTCGGGCTGGTCCTTGATGTAGACCGCGATCTGCAAGCCTTCGCCGATCGGCGCCAGGCGGCACTTGACCACCGGCCGCTCGGCGTTGAAGCGGTCATACAGCGCGCGCGTCTGCCAGGCGATGTCGGCGGCGTCGTGGCGCAGGAAATAGGCGACGTCCAGCTGCTGCCAGAACGCCACGTGGGCATCCGCTTCCAGGCCGTACAGGCGCAGCGTCGCCAGCGCTTCCTGCTGGCGGTTGCGCAGTTCGTTGTCGGCGCTGTGCGGTTCGCCGCCGAGCACACGCAGGCTGATCTTGTACAGGTCTTCCAGCAGCTTGGCCTTCCAGGCGTTCCACACCTTGGGGCTGGTGCCGCGGATGTCGGCCACGGTCAGCAGGTACAGACCGGTCAGGTGGCGCTCGTCGCCGACCACCTTGGCAAACGCCTGGATCACGTCGGGATCGGACAGGTCCTGCTTCTGCGCCACCTGCGACATGGTGAGGTGGTTTTCGACCAGGAACACGATCAGCTCGGTGTCTTCGTCGTCCAGGCCGTGGTCGCGGCAGAACTGCTCGGCGTCGGCCATGCCCAGTTTGGAGTGGTCGCCGCCGCGGCCCTTGGCGATATCGTGGAACAGCGCCGCCAGGAACAGCACCCACGGCTTGTTAAAGTTGGCCATCAGCTGGCTGCAGAACGGGTATTCGTGCGCATGCTCGGCCATGGTGAAGCGGCGCATATTGCGCACCACCATCAGGATGTGCTGGTCCACCGTGTAGACGTGGAACAGGTCGTGCTGCATCTGGCCGACGATCTTGCGGAAGTTGGGCAGGTAGCGGCCCAGGATCGACAGGTCGTTCATGCGCCGCAGCGCGTGGATGACGCCAACCGGCGCCTGCATGATGCGCAGGAACAGCGCGCGGTTGACCGGATCGGCGCGGAAGGCGCCGTCGATCTGGAAGCGCGCATGCCACAGTGCGCGGGTGGTGCGCGCGGTCATGCCTTTCAGCGATGGCCGCTCGGTCATCAGCACGAACAGTTCCAGCATGGCGGAAGGCGTCTGCTCGAAGGTGTCGTCCTCGCTGATGTCGATCAGGCCATTGACGTCGTTGAAGCGGGCGTTGATGGCGACCGCCTCGCCCGAGGTGGGGAACAGGCGTTCCTCGATATTCTGCAGCAGGATGGTGTTCAGCTGGGTCACGGTCTTGGCGGCCCAGTAGTAGCGCTGCATCAGGTATTCGCTGGCGCGGCGCATGTTGACGCCGCTGCCGGTGGCCTGCAGGCCCAGCGACTCGGCGATCGCGGTCTGTACGTCGAACACCAGCCGGTCTTCGCGGCGGCCGGCGTGCAGGTGCAGGCGCACGCGGATGTCCTTGAAGGCGCGTTCCTTTTCCATCAGCTGGCGCGCCTCGGTCTGCGTGATCAGGCCGCTGGTGGCCAGGGTACGCCAGGAATTGGCCAGGCCGGCCGCCTTCACCAGCCACAGGATCACCTGCAGGTCGCGCAGGCCGCCCGGGCTTTCCTTGCAGTTCGGCTCCAGGCTGAAGGCGGTGTCTTCGTATTTGGCGTGGCGCTGCTTCATTTCCAGCAGCTTGGCGTGGTAGAAGGCGCGCGGGTCCATGGCGGCCGCGTAGCGCGCCTGCAGTTGTTCGAACAGCTGGTCGTCGCCGCAGATGATGCGCGCTTCCAGCAGGCTGGTCTGGACCGTGATGTCGGCCGCCGATTCGCTCAGGCACTCGTCCACGGTGCGGATGCTGTGGCCGATTTCCAGGCCCAGATCCCACAGCAGCTGCACCAGTTCTTCCAGCTTTTCGGTGGTGGCCGCGTCGGGCGATTGTTCCAGCAGGATCAGCAGGTCGACGTCGGAATAGGGGAACAGCTCGCCGCGGCCATAGCCGCCGACGCCGACCAGGGCGGTGTTGTCCGGCAGCCGCGCTTCGTGCCAGGCCGTGGTCAGCACCGCGTCCACGCTCTGGCGCAGTGCGCGCAGCAGCTTTTCCGGCTTGCCGTCTTCCTTGAAGGCGGCGATCACCACCTGGCGGTCGGCCTTCAGCTGGCGCTTGAGCTGTTCGCGCAGTTCCTTCTTCATCACGGCCGCGGACACGGAATCAGGCCGCTTTCTTGGCGTCGGTCACGAAGGCCGGCGGCGGCGGGCTGCCGGCCGACAGGGTCAGCACCTCGTAGCCGCTGTCGGTAACCAGGATCATGTGTTCCCATTGCGCCGACAGGCTGCGGTCCTTGGTCTTGATGGTCCAGCCGTCGCCCATTTCGCGGATCTCGCGGCGGCCGGCGTTGATCATCGGCTCGATGGTGAACACCATGCCCGGCTTGAGTTCCTCGCCGGTGCCGGGGCGGCCGTAGTGCAGCACCTGCGGCTCCTCGTGGAACACCTTGCCGATGCCGTGGCCGCAGAATTCGCGCACCACGCTGTAGCCGGCCTTTTCGGCGTGCTGCTGGATGGCGTGGCCGATGTCGCCCAGGCGCGCGCCCGGCTTGACCTGCTGGATGCCCAGCCACATGCACTCATAGGTCACGTCCGACAGGCGCCGCGCCATGATCGACGGTTCGCCGATGAAGAACATGCGGCTGTTGTCGCCGTGGTAGCCATCCTTGATGACGGTGATGTCGAGGTTGACCACGTCGCCGTTCTTGAGCACCTTGTCGCCGGGGATGCCGTGGCAGATCACGTCGTTGACCGAGGTGCAGATGGCCTTGGGGTAGGGCGTGTAGCCGGGCGGGCAGTAGTTCAGCGGCGCCGGAATCGTGCCCTGGACGTTGACCATGTATTCGTGGCACAGGCGATCCAGTTCGCCGGTGGTGACGCCGGGCTTGACGAACGGGGTGATGTAGTCCAGCACTTCGGAGCCGAGGCGGCCGGCGATGCGCATGCCTTCGATATCTTCAGCGGTTTTGATGGAAATAGACATAGTGGATCGCAATCAAGTAAACGGTATAAACGCCGGGCGGCCGGCGGCGCGCCACGGCGTGCAAAAATATGTCTGAAATTATACGCGACGCAAGGGTTTGCGTGCGGGCCCGGGGGCAGCCGCTTACTTTCGCTGTTGCCGGCGTGCGCGACGGCGCGCCTGCCAGCCGATCAGGCCCAGGCCGGCCGCCAGCATGGCCCAGGTGTCGGCCTCGGGCACCGGCGCGGCGC
>NZ_SPVG01000223.1 GCF_004614165.1 Duganella callida
TACCGTAGCGACCGCTACGGTAGAGCCCGTGACGCAATGGAAGACCTGACCCCGGATTGGGTTAGATTTCGAGCTGGGTTTCGATGACGGTCAGCGCGTCGGCGTATTCGTGATTGACGTCACGGTGGCCCATTTCGTCCTGGCGCACCGCCAACACCACGTCGCGCAGGCGGGCGTTGGCCGGCAGGTTCCAGTAGCGGATCGCCAGGTCGGGCGCGGCGACGTTGTCGACACGGCCGGCGTCGATTTCGGCCAGGTACAGGGTGTAGCTGATCACCGCCTGCTCTTCGAAATACCCCACCAGCCGGTGCGCCGTGCGCGGCGAGCTCAGGTACAGCAGGAAGAAGAACACGAAGAACCCCGCCTGCACCAGCAGGATCACCAGCCGCTCGAACCAGTTCGGCCGGGCGATCTGCACGAAGGTCATCAGGTGCATGCGCTCGTTTTCCGCCTCGTCCAGCAGCGTGCGGATCCAGCCGTGGTCGGCCGTCATCCAGCGCAGGCAGCGCAGGTGCACCAGCATGCCGCCCACCATGCCCGGCACGGCGGCCACGGTTTCCAGCACGATGGCGCGGTTGCCATAGCGCTTGGCGAAGAAGGTGTCGGCGAAGAAGCGCAGCGTCAGGGTGATGCCCAGCGCGATGCGGTCCGACAGGTTGCGGACTTGGTGATGCAGCTCCAGCGTGTTGCGTTCGGAATTACGTTCGTTGATGGCGTTCATTTTTCTTTGCTCCCATGCGGGTGGTGGACACTTGCAATCGGCCGGATCACAAAACATGTACTCAGAATACTCTTTTAAAATGGCCGGGTCAAGCGCTTCTCTGAAGCACAGGAAACAGCTGTTTCCCCTCCGCCTTTTTGGTGAGGAAAGTCCTACAGTGCCGCTCGGCCTATTCCGATAACCAAGCCGCGCGCGCTGGTCTACGATGGGTGCTCCTACGCCGTCGACCTGGCGGAGGGTGTCTTCATCTGAAAGGAAATCCGACATGGCAAACAGCACTCGTACCAGTCCTCAGCAGGAGGGCACCAAGCAGAGCGGCAGCGGCGGCAATCGCGGCTTCGCCGGCATGGACCCGCAGCGCCAGCGCGAAATCGCCGCCGCCGGCGGCCGTGCCGCGCACGCCTCGGGCAACGCGCACCAGTTCACTTCGGAAGAAGCGCGCCGCGCCGGCCGCTTGAGTCACAAAGGCAGCGGCAATCTGCAGGCCCAGCAAGCCGTCAGCAGCCAGTCGGCCGACGGCGCCAGCCAGCAACAGGGTGAATAATTTGTTGTGAGCAGTGCGACAGCCCGGCCTCCCGCCGGGCGCTCGCGCCGGTCAGGCCGGCGTGTAGGCCAGCCGCGCCGGGATCCGCAATTCCACCACGGTGCCCGCCCCCGGCTGGCTGGCGATCGCCAGTTGGCCGCCGATGCGCTTGGCCCGTTCCCGCATCCCCACCAGGCCCCAGTGGCCGGCGGCCGCCTGCGCCGTCGGCGTGGTGACCGCGTCCATGCCCTTGCCGTCGTCGGCGATGCGCAAGGTCAGCGTGTCGCTGCCGTAGCTCAGGCCGATGCTGACCAGGCCGGCCCCGGCATGCTGGAAGGCGTTGTGCAGCGCTTCGCGGCCGACGCCGCACAGTTCTTCCTGCGTGGCGGCGGTCAGTGCGCGGCGGGCGCCGTCCACCTGCATGTGCAGCGCGGTGCCGGTGTGCAGCGCGGTCAGCGATTCGCCGATCTGGCGCAGCATCTGCTCGGGGTCGTGGCCGCTGCGCAGCTGCTGTACCTGGGCGCGGCCTTCGTCGATGGTGCGGCTGGCGATGTCCAGCACGGTCTGCAGCTTGCGCTGTTCTTCGCTGTCCTTGGGCAGCTTGACCAGGACGCTGTGCACCTGCAGCATCAGCGCATACACGCTTTGCAGGAAGGTGTCGTGCAGCGTGCGGGCGATGCGGTCGCGCTCGTCGGCGCGGGTGGCCGCCTGGCGGGCGGCCTGGGCGATCACGCGGCGCAGCCGGTAGCGGTACAGGCTGTAGGCGGCGGCCAGCGCCAGCGCCAGCACCAGCAACTGGAACCAGCGGCTTTGCGACAGCGTCGGCGCGACCTCCAGCGGCAGCCGCGCTTCGGCCGCGCCCGCCACGCCATCCTCGTTGACCGCGCGCACGCGGAAGGTGTACTGGCCGGGGCCGATGTTGGTGTAATACGCGGCGCGGCGGCTGCCGGCGTCGACCCACTGCGGGTCGAGGCCGTCCATGCGGTACTGGAAGCGCATGCCTTCCGGCTGGCGCAGGCCGGGCGCGCTGTATTCGATGGTGAAGTTGCGCGCGCCGGGCGGCAGGCGCACGGCGGCATTGCCGGCATAGCTGGCGTGGTCGCTGTCCAGCCGCAGCACCCGCACGCTGGGCGGGACCGGGTTCGGGCGCAGCTGCGCGGTGTCCAGCCGGACCACGCCGGCGCTGCCGTAAAACCACAGCCGGCCGTCGCCGGTGTTGATCAGCGTCGGCAGCCGGGTTTCGGTGCTGGCGCGGCCCGGATAGCCCTCCTGCGCGTCCAGCAGTTCGTATTTCACCGGCGCCCGCGGGTCGCGCAGCGCGGCCTCCCAGTCATCGCGGCGGATGCGCACCGCGCCACGCGCGCCGTTCAGCCAGCGGTCGCCGTCGGCCGTCACGGTCATGCCGCTGACGTCGCACAGCGGCGCCACGTCGGCCGCGCCCAGCAGCTCGAAGCGCTGGCCGCGCTGCACCGCCAGGCCGTGTTCGCCCGCCACCACCAGTTGCGGGCCCGGCAGGATCGCACTCTCCTGGCCCACCGCGCGGATGTCGAACCAGCTCAGCTTGCCGTTGTCGTACAGGCTGAGCTTGCCGTTGCCAAAACCCAGCCACAGCTGGCCGACGCCGCCCGGTGCCGTGAACAGGATGCCCGGCGGCAGGTTCAGGCGTGCGCGCGGCAGCCACTGCCCGTCGACCAGCCCCATCAATCCGGTTTCATAGGCGGCGATCCACAACACCTTGCCGTCGTCGAGCATGCCGAGCAGGTGCAAGTCCCGTGGCTGGCCGTTCACCAGCGGCAGCGCGATGGTGCTGGCGACGCCACCGTCGAGCCGTTCGATCGTGCGCGTGGTCGCCAGGAGTATGGCGCCGCTGCGGTCGGTCGTCAGCGCCCGCACGTCGGCCCGGGCCTCGGCCACCGGCACGCCGTCGGCCGGCACCCGCCATAACTGGCCGCTGCCGATGTCGGCCACCCACAGCTGGTGCGCGCGGTCGGCCGCCATACTGTAGCGCCCGGTCTGGCCGGGCAGGTGCGCGGGCAGCAGCTTGTTTTCGCGCAGGCGATCGATACCGGCGCTGGTGCTCACCCAGATATTGCCTTCGCGGTCTTCCAGCACGGTGTGGGCGGCCTGCGCGCTCAGTTGGCCGGGCTGGTCGAGCCGCTCACGCGGACCCAGCCGCTCGATCGGCCGCGGCGCCTGGATGGCGTCACGCGCGATCCGGCACACGCCGGTCGGACAGTGGCCCAGCCACAGGTTGCCGTCGCGGTCGAACTGTCCGCTCCACGAGGCACGCGCCTGGTTGCGTCGCGGCGGCGGCGGCAACGGCGCGCCGGCCGGCGGCATGGCCACGGCGCGCAGTTGCTCGCCGTCGCCGCTGGCCCAGATCTGGCCGTCGGGCGCTTGCATCAGCGCGCCGGTGGGGATGGCGTCGACGCGCGTCAGCCGGCCGCTGGCGCGGTCGGCCAGGTAGAGCCCTTCCTGGTTGGCGGCCCAGATGCGGTCGTACTGGTCGCGCAGCAGACCGTGCAGGCTGCGCGCCCAGGCGCGTGAGCCGTCGATCTTCTGCAGCCGGCCCTGCTGGTAGCGGTACAGGCCGGTCGCGACTAGCCACAGCGCGCCATCGGCGTCCACTACCATCGACGCGATGCCGCCGATCGCCGCGAACTGCGGCCCATCGTGGTCGTCGCGGCGGCCGTCCGGGTGCAGCACCGACAGCCCGCCGATCATATAACCGATCAGCAGGTCGCCGTTGTCGGCCGCGTAAACGCTGAACACATGCTGTTTCAGGGTCGGATAGCGCTCGAAACGCACGCCGTCGAAGCGGTACAAGCCGCCCTGTGTGGCCAGCCACAGCCAGCCGTCCGGCGTTTGCGCCATGCCGTAGATGCCGCTGGGCGCGCCCTCCTTGGCGGTCCAGGCCGTGTGATTGAGGTCGGCCAGCGCAATCGCCGGATTCAGCGCGGCGGCCGGGCGGGCGCAGGCCAGGGACAGGAACAACAAGAGGAGCAGGCGGCGCATGGCTGAGAGCGGTAACGAAAAAGCACTAATGTGTATCAATTTGAAATGCACAGTCAATCACTTCCACATTTGATACAAATGGTTGAAACTGAACGCGCGAATTACCAGCTACCGCACAGGCAATCCACGGTAGATACTGTGTTCATCCAACCCATCTCTGTGAAAGGAAACATCATGAACACCACCCTGAACGGTAAAGTCGCTTTCATCAACGGCGGTTCGCGCGGCATCGGCGCCGCCACCGCGCGCCGCCTGGCCCGCGACGGCGCCACCGTCGCCATCGGTTACGCCGCATCGGCCATCGCCGCCGAGGCGCTGGCGGAAGAGATCAAGGCCGGCGGCGGCAAGGCCATCGCCATCAAGGCCGACGCCACCGACGCCGCCGCGCTGACCAAGGCCATCGATACCGTGGCCGCGCAGTTCGGCCGTCTGGACATCCTGGTCAACAGCGCCGGCGTGCTGCTGCTGGGTCCGGTCGACCAGTTTTCGCTGGAAGACTTCGACAAGACCGTGGCAGTCAACGTGCGCGCGGTGTTCGTCGCCACGCAGGCCGCCGCGAAATACATGAAAGATGGCGGCCGCATCATCAACATCGGCAGCACCAACGGCCAGCGCATGCCGTTCGCCGGCGGCGCCGCCTATGCCATGAGCAAATCGGCCCTGACCGGCCTGGTCAAAGGCCTGGCGCGCGACCTCGGCCCGCGCGGCATCACCGTCAACAACGTCGCCCCCGGCCCGGTCGATACCGACATGAATCCGGCCGACAGCGACTTCGCCGCCGGCCTGCACGGCCTGATGGCCCTGCCGCGCCACGGCCACGCCGATGAAATCGCCGGCATGGTGGCCTACCTGGCCAGCCCGGAAGCGGCGTTCGTCACCGGCGCCGACCTGCTGATCGACGGCGGCTTTGCCGCCTGAGCCGGGAGCGACCGCCATGAGCACGAGCAACCGCCTGACCTTCATCGTCCACCTGCCGGCCAAACCGGAGCGCTACGCCGAGCTGGAAGCAGCCGTGCGCCAGGTGCTGACCGACATGTCGCACGAGCCGGACTTCCTCGAATGCACGCTGCACCGTTCGCAGCAGGATCCGAACGTGCTGGTGGTGTACGAAAGCTGGAGCTGCAGCCGCGAACACTTCCTGCAGCACCACCTGCCGCGCGCCTACCGCGCCGACTTCGAGCGCCAGCTGCCGGACCGTCTGGCCGCCGAGCGCCGCATCGAATTCCTCGATGACGTGCAACCGGCGCTGCAACTGCGCGCCGCCGCCCGCTAAATTCCCTCCCGCTTCCGGGAGAGCGCGCCGCCCCCTGAACCGCTGTACAGGCGGGCGGCGTGGCCGGCCTATGCTGGCACGGCCTCATTCAATATCACATCAGGAGTAGACAACATGAGTAAAGCAGTCGTAGCAGTCGTTTATCACTCGGGCTACGGCCACACCGCCCGCCAGGCGGAGGCCGTGCGCTATGGCGCCGCCAGCGTCGAAGGCGTCAGCGCCAAACTGTACGCGGTCGATGGCGGCGATGCGCCATGGGCCGAGCTGGAACAGGCCGACGCCATCATCTTCGGCGCGCCAACCTACATGGGCGGCCCTTCCGCCCAGTTCAAGGCGTTCCAGGACGCCACCTCGCGCACCGTGTTCGCCGCCGGCGGCACCTGGAAAAACAAGCTGGCGGCCGGCTTCACCAATTCCGCCTCGCGTTCCGGCGACAAGCTGGCCAGCCTGCAGCAGATCGCCATCTTCGCCGCCCAGCACGGCATGCACTGGGTCAGCCTCGGTCTGCCGCCGGGCAACAATTCCAGCACCGGCTCGGAAGACGACCTGAACCGCCTCGGCTTCTTCCTCGGCGCCGCCGCGCAGTCGAATGCCGACCAGAGCGCCGAACTGGCGCCGTCGCCGTCGGACCTGCGCACCGCCGAACACCTGGGCGCCCGCGTGGCCCAGACCGCCCTGCAATTCGTGCGCGGCCGCGCATAAGGAGAACCTGATGATCACCAAACGCACCCTGCTGCAACTCGGCCTGGCCGGCCTGCTGGCCGCCACCCTGCCGGCCTACGCCGCCGCCCCGGCCGGCTACACCGACAAGACCGCCAGCGTCAACGGCACCCAGATCCACTACCAGATCGGCGGCAAAGGCACGCCGGTGGTGCTGCTGCACGGCTACACCCAGACCGGCCACATGTGGCAGCCCATCATGGCCGAACTGGCCAAGACCCACACCGTGATCGTGCCCGACTTGCGCGGCGCCGGCGCCTCGGCCAAGGCGGCCGACGGCTACGAGAAAACCAACATGGCCAGGGACATCCACGAGCTGGTCCAGTCCGTCACCAAGCAGCCGGCCACCGTGGTCGGCCACGACATCGGCCTGATGGTGGCGTATGCCTACGCCGCCCAGTATCCGGGCGACACCAGCAAGCTGGCATTGATGGATGCCTTCCTGCCCGGCATCGGCAACTGGAAAGACATGTTCCTGCTGCGCGACCTGTGGCACTTCCACTTCTTCGGCGAGACGCCGGAGCGCCTGGTGCAGGGCCGTGAACGGATTTACTTCGAGCACTTCTGGAACGACTTCGCCGCCGACCGCAACCATTCGATTTCGGAACAAGACCGCAAGCTGTACGCGGCCGCCTATGCGCAGCCGGGCGGCATCCGTGCCGGCTTCCAGTACTTCAAGACTTTCCCGAAAGATGCCGAGCAGTTCGCCGAGCTGGGCAAGACCAAGCTGCAGATTCCGGTGCTGGTGCTGGCCGGTGAAAAATCCGGCGGCGAGTTCCTGATCAACCAGGTCAAGCTGGTGGCAAACAATGTCGACGGCAAGGTGATCAAGGGCTCCGGCCACTGGGTGATGGAAGAAGCGCCGCAGCAGACCATCCCGGCGCTGTTGGCTTTCATCCAATAAACACCACCGCTACAGCCAGGCTCGGCCGTAATGGCCGGGCCTGTGCTACCATGGCACGGCGTCAACCAAGATGATAGCCAGTGCCATGAGTTCACACCCCGCCGCGATCCGCATCCTGCTCGCCGACGATCACGCCATGTTCCGTAGCGGCATTGCCGCCCTGCTGCTGCAACAACCGCAAATGACGCTGGTGGCCGAGGCCGAAGACGGCCAGCAAGCTGTCGCGCTGTACCAGCAGCACCGCCCCGACATCACGCTGATGGACCTGCAGATGAACGGCATGGATGGCGTGGTCACCATCGAAGCCATCCGCGCCATCGATCCGGCCGCGCGCATCATCGCCGTCACCACCTACAGCAGCGAAGTGCTGGTGCACCGCGCCATGCGGGCCGGCGTCAGCAGTTATCTGCTGAAAAGCATGCTGATCAAGGAACTGATCACCACCATCGATTGCGTGCACCGCGGCCAGCGCCACCTGCCGGCGGAAATCGCGCAGATGCTGTCGTTCAGCCTCAATAACGAGCAGCTGACGCGGCGCGAAATCGAGGTGCTGAGCCTGGCCGCACAGGGCAATTCCAACAAGATGATCGCCAGCCGCCTGGGCATCAGCGAAGACACGGTGAAAAGCTACATGAGCACCCTGTTCGGCAAGCTCGGCGCCAACGACCGCACCCACGCGGTGGCCCTGGCGCTCAAAAGCGGCCTGATCGCGTCCTGAGCAACGAATCGCCTGAATTCAGGCCAGCGCTTCCTTGGCCGCCTCTTCCGGCGTCAAGCCATCGTAGAACTGGTCGGTGAACCACTCGATCTGTTCCTCGATGTGCTCCTGCGCCTGCTCGACGGTGGCGCCGCCCTTGACCAGCCAGCCCTCGACCTCGATACACCAGTTGATCAGGGCCAGCGTCTCTTCGTCCAGCTCTTCCTTTTTCTTGGCCATCTCGATTCCTTCAAAACCCGAAGGATACCAGATGCGGATTTACCACACTGGTTAAAAAACGTTTTACTTGCCGGAGCGACCAGTGATATCGTTCCCATACCAGATGAATACCAAATAGAGAAAACAAGGCGGAATTGGTTCTGCAGAGCGCTTTTTCCGCTTTTTTTTAAAAGATACATATGGGAACGCTATCTCATCGATTCACCACGATACTGGAGACTCAGATGCACCATCCTCGTCCACAACACCTGCAAATCCGCCGCCTGACGCTGGCCGTCGCGCTGGCACTGGCCGGCGCCAACGCCTGGGCCGATCCGGCCGCCGACGACGGCGCCAAGCTGGAATCGGTGATCGTCACCGCCAACAAACGCGCGCAAAACCTGCAGGACGTGCCGGCCGCCATCAGCGTGCTCAACGACGCCACCCTGCAGCGCAACAACGTGCGCGACCTGACCGACCTGCCGGCGCTGTCGCCCGCCATCACCATCAGCTACGGCAACCAGCCCGGCAACAACTCGATCAATATGCGCGGCATCGGCACCTACTCGCTCGGCATCGGCGTCGAGGCCGACGTTTCCATCGTCATCGACGACATCCCGATCGGCATGCAGGCCAATGCGTTCAAGGATCTGGCCGACGTCAACCGCATCGAAGTGCTGAAAGGTCCGCAAAGCACGCTGTTGGGCAAGAGCTCGATCGCCGGCGCGATCAACATCACCACCAAGCCGATCGAAAGCACCTGGCGCACCCGCACCACCACCCTGCTCACCAACGACCACGAGTTCCGCGCCATCGCGTCCACCTCTGGCGCGGTCAGCGACACCGTGCGCGTGCGGCTGGCCGCCAGCCGCACCGGCTTCCAGGGCGTGCTGGACAACCTGACCAATGGCGGCCACCTCAACGGCTCCTACAACACCACCGTGGTCGGCAAGGTCGAATGGACCCCGGGCGAGAACTGGGAAGTGGTGCTGTCGCCGCATGCCAACCGCAGCAATGTCAACGGCTATCTGTCGCCGTTCACCACGATGACGCCGGGCGGCCTGTACCAGAACATCGCGCAGCTGCCGGCCTCGCAGGTGTTGGCCGGCATTCCCATCGGCCCCGGCAACGTCGCCATCCGCAGCGATTATCCGGCCGGCGGCAAGGGCCGCGACGAAGGCAGCGGCCTGAAGGTCGCCTACACCTTCGGCGAAGACTCGCCGCTGGCCGGGCACGTGCTGAGCTCGATCACCTCTTACCAATCCTACCACCTCGACGATTTCCAGGACATCGACGGCCTCGACGCCGACGTGCTCAGTTACACGCTCATCAACGGCAAGCCCAGCGGCTTCAAGGGCGGCCAGTACCAGACCGGCATGTTCGGCGTGAAGTCCACCACCGAAGAGCTGCGTCTGACCTCGCCCGATGCCGGCGCCTTCCGCTACGTGGCCGGCTTCTGGTATGGCGACAACCGCCTCGAACGCGAACTGAAAAAATCGCCGGTCGGCAGCATTGCCTCCTGGTACAACGCCCATGCACGCAACACCAGCTACGCGCTGTTCGGCCAGTCGTCGTGGGAATTCGCCAAGAACACCAGCCTGATCACCGGCCTGCGCCTGAATCGCGAAGACACCGGCTACGACTTCTCGCGCTTCGCACCGCCGCCGTCCGACACCCGTACCGTCACCGACTACCTGACCAAGAAGGACAGCAACAACGACGTCACCGGCAAGATCGGCCTGGAACACCACGTCAATCCCGACACCATGGTCTACGGCCTGTTCTCGACCGGCCACAAGGGCGTGGCCTACGACCTCACCAGCAGCCTGACCGCCGCCATCGCCGCCAACCAGCCGGTGCCGGCCGAGACCGCTAAAAACTATGAGGCCGGCGCCAAGCTGTCGCTGCTCGACAACCGCGCGATGCTGAACCTGGCCGTGTTCCGCACCACCTTCAAGGGCTTCCAGCAGTCGGCCGGCTTCATCGACCCGGACGGCCAGTACCGTACCACGCTGCACAGCATCGGCGGCCTGCGCACCAGCGGCCTGGAGGCGGACGCCAACTGGCGCGTGATCCGCGAACTGACGCTGAACGCCGGCTTCGCCTACACGCGCGCCATCATCACCGACTTTGAAAACGGCCCCTGCTACAGCGTCCTGAGCGCGGACGGCAAATCGGTCATCCCCGGCGGCAACTGCGCGCCGAATCCCAAGTACAACAACACCAACGTCGCCAACCTGAAGGGCAAGACCTTGCCGAACGCGCCCAAGGTCAAGCTCAACCTCGGCGGCCAGTACGACCTGCCGCTGGCCGAGCGCAGCTTCGACGCCTTCTTCACCACCGCCTACCGCTGGCAGAGCGCAACCATCTACGGCCTGAACCAGGACCCGCGCACGCGCCAGGGCGCCTACGGCATCGCCAACATCGGCCTCGGCATCCGCGACAAGAAGGACAAGTACAAGCTGAGCTTCTACGTCAACAACCTGTTCGATAAGGCTTACGCGACCGGCCTCGGCAGCTCTCTCGGCAGCAACTTCAGCGTCAAGGCGCCGAATCCCGGTCCGCACCTGGTCAACTACACCACCTGGACGCCGGCGCGCGACTACACCCGCTACTTCACCGTCCGCCTGGACATGACCTTCTGAGGATGCCGCCGATGAAACGTCGCGATTTTATCGGCAGCATGGCCGGCACCGCCGGCGTGCTGAGCAGCGGCGCCGCGCCCGCCGCCGCCCCGGCGCCCGGATCGGCCGCGGACCAGCGCACCTACCAGTTGGCCCTGCTGCAAAAGATGGCCATGCCGGTCCTGCAAGCGATGGCCAAGGGCCAACTGCACAAAGTCTTCCCGCTGGAACTGAGCCCGACCTGGTACGGCGGCGACCCGCGCTTCTGCTACCTGGAATGCTTCGGGCGCCTGCTGGCCGGCATCGCGCCCTGGCTGGCCCTGCCCGACGACGCCAGCGCCGAAGGCAGACTGCGCCGCCAGATGCGCGACCTGGCGCTGCAAAGCCTGGCCCACGCCGTCGATCCGGCCAGCCCCGACTACGTGGCCTGGCGCGGCGGCAACCAGACACTGGTCGACTCCTCCTACCTGAGCAACGCCCTGCTGCGCGCGCCCGACGCCCTGTGGAAGCCGCTGAGCAGCCAGACCAAACAGCGCCTGATCGCCGAAATCCAGGGCGTGCGCCGCTTCGAACCGCCCTACAACAACTGGCTGCTGTTCTCCGCCATGAACGAAGTCTGGCTGTACTCGGTGGGCGCGGAAGGCGACATCGTCCGCCTCGGCACCGCCATCCGCAAGGTCAACGAATGGTACGCCGGCGACGGCTGGATCAAGGACGGCGAAACCTTCCACTTCGACTACTACAACTCCTACGTGATGTGGCCGATGCTGCTGGAAATCCTCGAACAGATGGTTAAGCTCAAGCTGGCCGTGTTCCGCGACAAACCGGATCAACTGCTGGCGCAAACCCTGAAGCGCAGCCAGCGCTACTGCGAACTGCTGGAACGCCTGATCTCGCCGGACGGCACCTACCCCACCATGGGCCGCTCGCTGACCTACCGCACCGCCGTGTTTCAGCCGCTTGCCCTGCTGGCGCTGCGCAGGCAATTGCCGGCCTCGCTGCCCGAAGGCCAGGTGCGCGCCGCGCTGCACGCCGCGCACCAGCCGATCTGGCGCAACCCGACCAATTTCACGCCAGACGGCTTCCTGACGCTGGGCTTCGCCGGCCACAACCCCGCCATCGCCGACACCTACTCCAACAACGGCAGCATGTACATCGCATCCACCGGCTTGCTGGCGCTCGGCCTGCCGCCGGCGGACAGCTACTGGACCGCACCATCGCTGGACTGGACGCAAAAGAAAGCCTACGCCAACCTGCCTTTCCCGAGAGACTATGCTGTCAATTACTGATTCCATGGCTGCCCTGCGCGCCACCAGCCGGCACGACTGGTACACCGGCTATTTGCTGTTCATCGCCGGCACCGGCGGTCTGCTGTACGGCATCGACGTCGGCATCATCGCCGGCGCCCTGCCCTACCTAGAATCGACCGCCTCCGTCCTCTGGCACCTGAGCGCGCAGCAGCTGGGCTTCATCGTCGCCGCCGTGCTGCTGGGCAGCGTGCTGTCCTCGCTGCTGGCCGGCGCCATCGCCGACCTGATCGGCCGCCGCGCCACCCTGCTGCTGGCCGGCGTGCTGTTCTGCGTCAGCATCCCCGTGATGGCCATGGCCGGCGGCTACACCGCGCTGCTGCTGGGACGCCTGCTGCAAGGCATCAGCGGCGGCCTGATCGGCGTCGTCGCGCCGCTGTACCTGGCCGAATGCCTGGCGCCGCAACTGCGCGGGCGCGGCACCGCCCTGTTCCAGCTGCTGCTGACGCTGGGCCTGGTCGTGGCCGCGCTGATCGGCCTGTACTACGCCCAGCAAGTCGAACACGCCGCCCGCCATAGCGACGCCGCCGCGCTGTTCGCCGTCAAGGACCAGGCCTGGCGCAGCATCTTCTGGTTCTGCCTTATACCCGGCCTGGCCTTCACGGCCGGCGTGCTCCAGCTCAGCGAATCGCCGCGCTGGCTGCTGCAACGCGGCCACATCGAACCAGCCCGCAGAGCCCTGCGGCGCAGCCGTTCCGCCAGCGTCGCCGAAGCGGAACTGCGCGAGATGCAGTTGGCCACTCCCCGCACGCCGGCATCGTCCACTGCCGCCGCAGCCAGCCGCGCCGACGGCCCAACCGGCACCGCCACCGACGCTGCGGCAGTAAGCGTGCGACGGACGGCCAGCACGGCTGGCGCAACTCCTGTGCAAGCCGGCAGCCTGCTCAACCGTCGCTACATCTACCCTTTCCTGCTGGCCTGTCTGATCCTGGCCTGCAACCAGGCCACCGGCATCAATTCCATCCTGGCCTACGCGGTCAACATCCTCGCGCAAGCCGGCCTGCCGGGCGCGGTCGCCAACCTGGGCGACGTCGCCATCAAAGTCCTGAACGCCCTGATGACCATCGTTGCCCTGCTGCTGGTCGACCGCAAGGGCCGCAAATTCCTGCTGATGCTGGGCAGCGGCGGCATCGTCCTGTCGCTGCTGCTGGCCGGCCTGCTGTTCCAGTCCGCCGAAGGCCGCGGCGCCGACCTGCGCCCCGTGCTGCAAGCCCGCGTTGTCAATGACGAACTGGCGCTGTCGCCGACCGACCTGCAAGCCCTGGGCGCAGCGCGGGCCGGCGGCGACGCCACGCTGCTCACCGTCGCTTACTCTTACGGCGACTTCACCAACGTCCAGACCCTGCGCATCGCCAGCGGCGCGCCGGTCCCCACGCTGCACCTTAGCCGCGCCGCCACCGTGGCGGCGGACAGCGTGCTCGGCCAGCTGTTCCGCCGCCTGCACCTGAATCCCTTCCCCGACCCGGCCCTGGCCGCCGACGCCCCGCTGCGCATCGAACAGGCCCGCGCCGGCCCGGTCCCGTCGCAAACCCACGGCTGGCTGGTGGCCGCCTGCATCCTCGGCTTCATCGCCAGCTTCGCGGTCGGTCCCGGCGTCTGCGTCTGGCTGGCGCTGTCGGAACTGATGCCCACCCGCATCCGCTCCAACGGCATGAGCATCGCGCTGCTGATCAACCAGTTCGTCTCCACCGTGATCGCCGCTCTGTTCCTGCCGACGGTCGGCCGATACGGCTACGCGCCCATGTTTTATTTCTGGGCCGGCTGCACTCTGCTGTACTTCCTGGCCGCCGCCTTGCTGCTGCCGGAAACCAAGGGCAAGACCCTGGAAGAAATCGAAGCCCACTTCGCCCGCTGAGGGCGCCACACCACCTGGAGAAGCGTCATGTATCTGATCAAGCGATGGCCGCGTGCCCTGTTCCTGTCTGTGCTGCTGCAAACCGCCTGGAGCGCGCTGCCGGCGCACGCCGACGAATTCGATACCCTGCGCACCAGGTGGCAGACCCGCGCCAACGGCGGCAGCGCCAACCCGGCCGACACCGACGTCGCCAACCAGATCGCGGTCGGCACCAGCAATGCCCAGGCCAACTGGAACACCCTGTTGACCGGCGCCGCCCGCAGCGCGCTGTGGGCCGACCTCGGCGACTGGAGCAAATCCGCCACCATCACCGGCAGCTACACGCGCCTGGCCACCATGGCCGCCGCCTGGGCCTCGCCCAACTCCGCGCTGTATCACAATACCGCGCTCGGCAACGACATCGTCGCCGGCCTCGACTGGCTTAACCAGCACTACTATCAGGCCGCGCTGGCCGCCTCCTACGACAACTGGTGGGACTGGCAGATCGGCACCCCGCAAGCGCTGAACAACGCCATCGCCGCGGTCTACCCGCTGCTGACGGCCGCACAGATCGACGCCTACCTGGCCGCGATCGACCGCTTCATGCCCGATCCCACGCTGCGCACCAACCCCAACGGGACGCTATCCACCACTGTCGAAACCGGTGCCAACCGGCTCGACAAGGCGCTGGTGGCCGTGCTGCGCGGCGTGCTGGGCAAATCCAGCGCCAGGATCGCCCAGGGCCGCGACGCCATCAGCCAGGCCCTGCTGTACGTGACCAGCGGCGACGGTTTCTATGCCGACAGTTCCTTCGTCCAGCACACCAACATTCCCTATATCGGCGGCTACGGCCCGGTGCTGCTGTCCGACATCGCGCGGCTGTTCTACCTCCTCAACGGCTCCAGCTGGAGCGTGACCGACCCCAACGCCGCCAACGCCTACGCCTGGGCCATGCAGTCGTTCCGCCCCTTCATCTACAACGGCGCCATGATGGACATGGGCCGCGGCCGCTCGATCTCGCGCCAGTTCAGCGACGACCACAGCACCGGCCGCTCGGTGATCGGCGCGATGGCCGAACTGGCGCAGGGCCTGCCGGCCAGCCAGGCCGCGCCGCTGAAAGCCGTGCTGAAAGGCTGGATGCAGCGCGACACCAGCTTCGGCAATTCCTACTTCGCGCCGACGCCGACCGCCACCCCGGGCGTCTACGCCGGCGTTTCCGTCTACGACCTCGGTCTGCTCAAGGACATCCTCAACGACAGCGCCATCACGCCCGCCGCTGAAACCACCGGTGCCGCCGTGTTCCCCTCGACCGACCGCGTGATCCAGCGAGAGAGCGGCTATGCCTACGCGCTTAGTCTGTTCTCCAACCGTATGTCCGCCTTCGAATTCGGCAACGGCGAGAACGCCAAACCGTGGTGGACCGGCATGGGCATGAGCTACCTCTACAACGCCGACCTCACGCAATACGGCGACGACTACTGGCCGACCGTGGACGCCCGTCGTCTGGCCGGCACCACCACCGACCACAGCGGCAGCGGCACGCCGGCCGCGTGGAAGAACAGCGGCAACCCGCGCAACACTGTGGGCGCCGCCGCGCTGAATGGCCGTTACGCGGCGGTCGCGTTCGACTTCGCCAGCGCCAACGTCACCGGCTCCACGCTGAGCGGCAAGAAAGCCTGGTTCCTGTTCGGCGACCGCAGCGTCGCGCTCGGTGCCGGCATCGCCAGCAGCGGCGGCGCCAGCGTCGAAACCATCGTCGAAAACCGCAAGCTGAACAGCGCCGGCGACAACGCCCTGACCGTCAACGGGGCGGCCAAGCCGACCAGCGCCGGCTGGAGCGAAAGCATGAACGCCGTCAGCTGGGCGCACCTGGCCGGCAGCGTGGCTGGCAGCGACATCGGCTACTACTTCCCCGACGCGCCGGCCGTCAGCGGGCTGCGCGAAAGCCGCAGCGGTGCCTGGAGCGACATCAACACCGGCGGCAGCACCGCCAGCGTCAGCAACAACTACCTCAGCCTGGCGCTGCAGCACGGCGCCAACCCGACGGCCGGCGTCTACAGCTACGTGCTGCTGCCCAACCGCAGCGCGGCGCAAACGGCGGCCTACGCGGCGGCGCCCACCGTCAGCGTGCTGGAGCGCTCCACCAGCGCCAGCGCCGCCGCCGACAGCGCGCTCGGCCTGACCGGCGCCGTGTTCTGGAACGACGCCAGCAAAACCGTCAGCCAGGCCGGCCAGCCGCTGCTGACCAGCGACCGCAAGGCGGTGATGGTGATGCAGCAGAACGGCACCGACCTGCAGATCAGCGTGGCCGATCCGACCCAGGCCAACACCGCCGGCATCAACGTCGAAATCAATCGCAGCGCCGGCGCCCTGGTCATGGCCGATCCCGGCGTCACCATCGTCCAGCTCAGTCCCACCATCAAGTTCAAGGTCGCCACCAGCGGCTCGGCCGGCAAATCGTATGCGGCGCGCTTCACGCTCAACACCATCAAGACCCTGGCGCCGGTGGCCGACGCCTACGTGCGCGACGGCACCTACGCCGCCACCAACTACGGCGCGACCACCAGCATGGTGCTGAAAAAAGACAGCGCCGGCTACTACCGCAAGGGCTTCCTCAAATTCGACCTGTCCGCCGTCAGCGGCACGGTGGACAGCGCCAGACTGGTGCTGTCCACCTCCGCCATCGGCCAGACCACGGCCATGACCACCAACCTGATGCTGGCCAACACCGACAGCTGGACCGAAACCGCGCTGAACTGGAACAATGCGCCGGGCAGCGGTACGCTACTGGCCAGCTGGAGCGCGCCGGCGCTGAACACCGCGGTACAGGCCGACATCACCGGCGCCGTCAGCGCCACGCTGGCAGGCGACAAGGTAATGTCGCTGGTGCTGGACCTGGACAGTAACTACGGCAGCAACGGCTGGGTCGAATACGCGACCAGGGAAAACGGCAACAGCGCGCTGCGGCCGCAACTGATCATCACCACCCACTGAGGAGCCCGGTTTGACTGCACGTATCAACACCCTGTTGCGCGCCGGCCTGCTGGCCTGCTGCGCGGCGGGCGGCGCCGGCGCCGCCGACGATCCTTACCAGCAGATGCGCCTGCGCTGGAACACCCGCCTGGCCGGCGACACCGGCAGCGAAGCCGGCGCCGCCATCGCCCGCGCCGCCCAGCGCCATCTGGACGCCATGTCCACCGACGCCGGCGCCGGTGCGCTGTGGGCCGACGCCGGCAACTGGCAACAGGCCAACGGCATCACCGCCTCGGCCGTCATCACCACCAACTACGCGCGGCTGGAAGCGATGGCGCTGGCCTATGCCCATCCGGGTAGTCCGCTGCGCGGCGACGCGCGCCTGCGTGACGCCATCCTCCACGGCCTGGACTGGATGGACCAGCACCACTATCACGCCGGGATGCAAAGCTATGGCAACTGGTGGGACTGGCAGATCGGCACGCCGCTGCGCCTGGTGAACACCTTGACGCTGATGTACGCCGAGCTGCCGCCCGGCCTGCTGGCGCGCTGCCTGGCCGCCATCGACCACTTCGACCCCGATCCCACCCGCCGCACCTTGCGCGACGGCCGCCTGAGCACGGAAATCGAAACCGGCGCCAACCGCCTGGACAAGGCGCTGGCGGTCGGCCTGCGCGGCGTGCTGGGCCGCTCCGACCGGCACATCGCCGCCGGCCGCGACGCCGTGGCCCAGACGCTGGCACCGGTGACCAGAGGCGACGGCTTTTACGCCGACGGTTCCTTCGTCCAGCACAACTACATCGCCTACACCGGCAGCTATGGCCTGGTCGCGCTCGACGACTACGCCAAGCTGGTCTACCTGCACAGCGGCTCGCCATGGCCGCTGCCGGCCGCCACGCTGAACGGCATCCTGCATTGGGCGCGCGAATCGTACGTGCCGTGGCTGTTCGACGGCGCCATGGCCGACGCCGTGCGCGGCCGCCGCATCTCCTCCGAAGCGCAGGACGATCACTACGCCGGCCGCCGCATCCTCGGCGCCCTGGCCGCCCTCGCGCAAGCCGCCCCGGCCGGCCAGGCCGACGATCTGAAAGCCGCCATCAAAGGCCAGGTCCAGCGCGACCTGTGGTTCAGCGCCGGCAGGCCCGACAGCGCCTTCAGCGGCTACGACCTGCGCCAGCTGAAGCAACTGGCGGCCGATCCCGCGATCCGCCCCGCCGACGCGCCGGCCGGCGCGCGCGTGTATGCCAGCATGGACCGCGCGCTGCTGCACAGCCGCGACTTCGGCTTCGTCATCAGCATGTATTCCGACCGCATCTCCGCCTTCGAATACGGCAACGGCGAACACGCGCGCGGCTGGTGGAACGGCATCGGCATGACCTCACTCTACAATGCCGACCAGATGCAGTACGGCGGCCACTACTGGCCCACCATCGACAGCGCGCGCCTGCCCGGCACCACCACCGACCACAGCGGCAGCGGTCTGCCGCCGGCCTGGGCCATGCTGGGCAACCGCGACGGCTGGGCCGGCGGCGCGCAGCTGGACGGCTACGCCGCCGTGGCGCTCAAGTTCGATCTGCGCGACGTCACCGGCTCCGACCTGCGCGGCAAGAAATCGTGGTTCCTGCTGGGCCAGCGCATCGTCGCCACCGGCGCCGGCATCAGCGGCAGCAACGACGCCGAAACCATCGTCGACAACCGCAAACTGCCCGCCCCCGGCCACAACCGCCTGACCGTCGACGGCCAGCCGCAGGCCGACGCGCCCGGCGCCGCCGCCAACGCACCATCCGCAGACGCGACAAGCGCCGCCAGGGATGTGCCGCACGCCAGTTGGGCGCACCTGGCCGGCAGCGTGCCGGGCGCCGGCATCGGCTATGTCTTCCCCGACCGCGCGCCCTTGCGTGTGCTGCGCGAAAACCGCAGCGGCAGCTGGCAAGCCATCAATTCCATGGAAAGCCCGGCCACGGTCAGCAACACGTTCATCAGCCTGGCCATCCCGCATGGGCCGCAACCACGCGACGCCAGCTACTGCTACATTCTGCTGCCCGGCGCCGACACCGCAGCCACCGCCGCCTATGCGGCCCATCACGGCGTCGCCATCCTGGAAAACAGCGACGCGCTGAGCGCAGTCCGCGACGCCGACCTTGGCGTCACCGCCGCCAACTTCTGGCAAGCCGCCACGCTCCGCGTCAACGGCCAGCCCTACCTGACCGCCAGCAGTCCCGCGTCCATCGTGCTGCGCGAGCAAGCCGGTAAACTCAGCCTGAGCATCGCCGAACCCACCCAGCACCGGCAGCCAGCGATCGAGATCGAACTGCGGCGCCCGGCCGCCGCCCTGCTGCAAGCCGATCCCCGCATCACCGTGCTCAGCCTGCAACCCACTGTGCGACTCAAGATCGATGCCAGCGGCAGCGCCGGCCGTTCCCTGAGCGCATCCTTCACGCTGTCCCGTCAACCTACACCGGATTAATCCATGCGCCCTATCCCTTCCATCCGTCCCGCGCTGCTGTGCGCCGTCCTGCTGACCATGCTGCCCATCCAGGCAAGCTGGGCCACGCCAACCGCCGCAGCCGACACGGCGACCGTCGCCGACCTGTCGCCCGCCGCCACCTTGAGCCTGATGGAACGGGTCGGCGACTGGCAACTGGCCCACCCCAGCGCCTGGCCCGACCACGACTGGACCCAGGCGGTGGGCTACACCGGCTTCATGGCGCTGTCCGGCATCTCCGGCCAGGCGCGCTACCGCGACGCCATGCTCGCCATCGGCCAACGCCGCAACTGGCAACTCGGCCCCGACCAATACCACGCCGACGACCAGGCCATCGGCCAGACCTACGCCGAACTCTACCTGCAACTGCGCGATCCCGACATGATCGCGCCCATGCGCGCCCAGTTCGACCGCATGCTGGCCGACCCGCGCGACGGCTCGCTGCAATTCGACCTGCCCGGCAGCCTGCAGCGCTGGTCCTGGTGCGATGCCCTCTTCATGGCCCCGCCGGCCTGGATCCGCCTGTACGCCGCCACCGGCGACGAACGCTACCTGCAACGCGCCGTCGATCACTGGTGGCGCACCTCCGACTACCTGTACGATCCCGGCGAGCACCTGTACTTCCGCGACAGCACCTACTTCAAGCGCCGCGAAGCCAACGGCCAGAAAGTGTTCTGGAGCCGCGGCAACGGCTGGGTGATGGGCGGCCTGGTGCGCATGCTGCAATACCTGCCGGCCCACCACCCGTCGCGCCCGCGCTTCGAACAGCAATTCCGCGAGATGGCCGCGCGCCTGGTCAGCCTGCAACAGCAGGACGGCCTGTGGCGCTCCAGCCTGCTCGACCCGGCCAGCTATCCGCTGCGCGAAACCAGCGGCACCGCCCTGACCACCTACGCGCTGGCCTGGGGCGTCAACCAGCAACTGCTGCCGGCCGGGCAGTACCGCCCCGCCGTCAAACGCGCATGGCAGGCACTGGCCGCCAGCGTCCAGCCGGACGGCAAACTGATCCACGTCCAGCCCATCGGCAAAGATCCCAAGACCTTCCCCGACGACTTCACCGACATCTATGGCGTCGGCGGCTTCCTGCTGGCCGGCAGCGAGATCTACCGCATGGGACTGCTCGAGCGCGGCGCGCCGCAGGTGATCACCGTCAGCAACGGCGGCGCGCTGTTCCGCAGCGATGAAACAGTGCAGGCCCAGGTGCGTGCGCCGCACCCGGTGGTGATGGACGCGTTGACCTCGCGCATGGTAAACAGCCAGCCTACCGACGGCGGCGTGCTGTTCCAGGCCGTGGTCGGTGCCAACGACCAGCGCCGCTACCTGGTCCTGGACCGCGATGCGCTGCCGGCCGTGCCGCCGGCCGACGTCAAGACCCACGCCCGCTTCGTGCCCGAACGCTTCGACGACTTCGCCTGGGAAAACGACCGCATCGCCCACCGCATGTACGGGCCGGCGCTGATGACCGCGCCCGGTGAGATGCTGGTCAGCAGCGGTGTCGACGTCTGGGCCAAGTCCGCGCGCCGGCCAGTGATCGACGCCTGGTACCGCAGCGGCAACTATCACCAGGACCATGGCGAAGGCCTGGACTTCTACAGCGTGGGCAAGACGCTGGGCTGCGGCGGCCTGGGCGTCTACAGCGGCGGCAAGCTGTACAGCCCGGCCAACTTTGCCCGATCGCGCGTGCTCGCGGACGGCCCCATCCGCAGCGAATTCGAACTGCGCTTCGCGCGCTGGGACGCGGCCGGCCGCGCGGTGTCGGAAGTGCGGCGCCTGCGCATCGATGCCGGTTCCAGCTTCACCCGTGTCGAAAGCCGCTTCGACAGCCCGTCCGCCGCACCGCTGCCGGTCGCGGTTGGCGTCGCCACCGGCAAAGGCGACGGTCGCCAGGCCGCCGACCTCCAGGCCGGCTGGATCAGCTACTGGCAGGCGCCGCAGGGACAGGACGGCAGCATCGCCTGCGCCGTCATCGTGCCGGGCGCCAGCGGCCAGGTCGCGCAGGACGAACAGGCCCTGGTGCTGGCGCAAGCCATCCCCGGCCAGCCCTTCGTCTACTACCTGGGCGCCGGCTGGAGCAAGGCCGGCTACGCCACGCCGGAAGCCTGGCAACAGTACGTGCGCGACTACGCCGCGCAGCGCGCGGCGCCGCTGACGGTCAGCACCGGCGCGCCGTGACGGTTGCCGCTCACCGCACCGTGTGATATCGTTACCTCATTACCGTAAATGAACAGTCCGATGAAAAAAGCAGTCACTCTGGCCCAGGTCGCCAAGCATGCCGGCGTTGCCCTGATGACCGCCTCGCGCTCGCTGAGCGGCGAAGGCTACGTGGCGGAAGAGACCAAGGCCAGGGTGCTGGCGGCCGCCGCCGAACTGGGCTACGCGCCCAACATGCAGGCGCGCGCCATGAAAAGCGGTCGCACCAACGTCATCGGCGTGGTGGTCAACGACCTGGCCTCGCCGCTGATCAACGCCTACATCGCCGAACTCAGCGCCGAAGTGCGGCGCTACCAGATGGACCTGTTCATCTACAACGCGGTGGACGACCTGACCTCCGCCAACGGCCGCCGCCTGGACCAGTTGCTGAACGGCCTGTGGGATGGCCTGATCTTCGTGCTGCCGCGCATGAGCGACGAATATCTGGCCATGCTGGAACAAAGCGAGCGGCCGGTGGTGCTGATGCACTACTGCAAACACAAGACCAGCGTACCGGTGATCAATGGCGACAACTTCAACGGCGCGCGTGACGCCACCCAGCACCTGATCGACCTCGGTCATCGGCGCATCGCCTTCATCCACGGCAGCGCCTACACGGGCCAGAGCGCCGAACGCGAACAGGGTTACCGCGCCGCGCTGGAAGATGCCGGCATCGCTTTCGATCCGGCGCTGGTGGAACAGGGCGACTTCTCGGAGCGCTCCGGCACCGAAGCGACCGAACGCCTGCTGGCCCTGGCCACGCGGCCGACCGCGATCTTTTCCGCCAACGACGAGATGGGCTTCGGCTGCATGCTGGCCCTGCAGCGCGCCGGCCTGAGCGTGCCGGCCGACATGTCGCTGGTCGGCTTCGACGACGTGCCGGTGGCCAGCATCGTCCAGCCGCGCATGACCACGCTGCGGCATCCGATCGTGGACATGGCCAAGGCCGCGGTGCAGGAGCTGCTGCGCCGTATCAAGAATCAGCCCGGCCGCCGCCAGCGGGTGGAATTTCCCAGCGAGTTCGTGGTGCGCGAATCGAGCGCGCCGCCGCCGGCAACGTCGGCGCGCCGCCCGGCGGGACGAACCCGCAAAACAGTTTAGGCCGCCGCCTGCCCGGCAGCGCCCTCCCCTTGGCTGCCGGTTTTTTTTTTCTAAATCAATTCGATATCGACCGCCAGCCCCATGTGGTCGGTAACAGCGGCAACCGCGCTGCCGTCGGCGACCGGCGCCAGCTGCGACCAATAGCAGATCTTCTTCATCCTGACCGTTGCCGCGTTGTACACCGCCACGTCGTACATTTTGTCGCCCTTTGAATTGGTGCCGCCCACGCTGACCTTATAGCCGTCGATGGGACTGATGCTGCCCGTATGCGCACTTTTGAAATCCAGGCTGGTCGCCTTGCTGACGACACTGGGCGTAACGCCGCCGCTGCTCTGGTTGGTGTCTCCCATGATGAGATCGATAACCCCTCCGCCGTTCTGGATGATGGTGTCCGCGATGCCTTTGTAAAAAGTCACCAGACGGTCCTCGGTCGTTTCGCCGCCGGCACTTCTTGCATAGGGCTTGGGCGCGGCCGGCTTGGCCTGGTGCGTGGCGCCGACGCCGCGAAGCGCCCCCGGTTTCGCGGCTGCGGCGACCGGCGGTTTGGCCCCTTTCATCAACCTGTTCGGCACATGAACGAACACGACTGTATAGCCGAGATAGTTGATCGCATACCACCCGTCTCCCTGCCCCACGCAATCGGCACGGATACCGTTCGAGCAGTAGACACTGAAGTTGTTGCACGCTTTCTTGTTGGCCGTCGCGCCGGCCAGGTCGCTCACCACGTACTCGTTCATGGTCCGGAAGTCGGCGTTGGCGCCGTTGAGTTCGCCAAATGCCGTCACGTGCGGCATCTGCTGCATTTCCCGGAATACTCCTTGCCGGTTCTGCAACACCTTATACTTCATCATGTCGAAAAATTCGTCGGGCCGGACATTGGTTTGGGAAATGGTGCCGACCGGTGCCGTGGCGACCAGCCTGGCCGGCCCCTGCACCGGCGGCAAGTGACGGTCGGCTGGCCGGCCGTCGGGATAATTCATGGAATCGAAGCTCTCGTCATGCAAAGTAGGATAGACCAGCCTGGCCGCTCCCGTCGACGCGGCCAGATGGTCGTGCGTCTCTACCGTCAGTTTTTGCGCGGTCACCGAAACCAAATCATGTTTGGACTGATTGCCGGCATTGAAAGACTGGTAGGAAAAGATGGGCATACATGCTTTCGAGATTTAGTTAAACGAATCGGCAAAGGAAAATCTGGCACCGTAGGGAGTTACGCGGGCGGACGCGAATCGGATGCAGCCGTTGCCGGCCGCTGGGAACGCTGACGCATCTGCCCGTTCGTGTAAGATGCCAGCCACCGCTCAGGGATCGCGTAGAAAATTCATGCCTTCTCAGTTTCCAACCTCGCCGATCGGCATTGTTGACACCATTTACGTCAAGCCGACCGTACGTTCACCCTTTCGTCCGGTCGACGCCGCGGAAGCCGTCGAGGGGCTGGGCTTCAGCAACGACGTCCACCAGGACCGCGCATCTCCCCGGCAATTGTTGCTTGCCAGTGCGGCCGCTTACACAGAATTGAATTTGCCAGAGCACATCTTGCGCGAGAATTTGCGCATCACCGCGGACACATCACGCCTGCACTCGGGCCAACTGCTGCGCATTGGCGAGTCGGTGACGCTCGCGCTGACTTTTCAGTGCGAGGCTTGCGGCCGGTTGGGTCCCGGCGTTGCGGGCACCGCCAAAAATCGCCGTGGCATGCTCGCACGTGTGGTGAAAGGGGGCACTGTGCGCAAGCACGACCCGATTTTCTGCGTCGGGACTTCGGCTGTAACCTGGTCGGACAACTGGCAAGACCGCGTGGAGCAGGTACTCAGGAGCGTCCCCGACGGGTTTGTGATCGAGTTCAGCCAGATCGCCCGCCTGGCGGGAATTCAGTCCAGCTACTGCCGCGCGTTCCCCGCCCTGCTGAAGCGACTGGCGCCATGTCAGGCACAGAAAGCGGTGCCGGCCAACGGCCCCGGCCTGCGCTGGGCCGGGGGCACGCGCGCAGCGCGCTAAAGCTTGCGCCGGCCCACGGTAGCTGCTAATATTGGAACCGATTGGTTTATATGTTAAACCGAACCGACGGAGATAAAAGATGGCAAACCATGTCGGCCTGGGCCGTCCACGCGAATTTGAGCTGGACGATGCCGCCCGCGACGCGATGCAAGTGTTCTGGGACCACGGCTATGAAGCCGCATCCCTGCCCGACCTGATCGAAGGGACCGGGCTCTCGCGAGGCAGTCTCTACAAGGCCTTCGGCGACAAGAAGGGCCTGCTGCTGGCCGCTCTCGACCGCTACATGGCCGATGGCTTGCAGTTGACCGCGCAGCAGCTGTCGCAGCCCGGCGCCGCCCGGGCGGCGATACGCACGTCCCTGCTGCGCCATGCGACCCAGTCGTCCGGTGGCGCCGGCCGGCGCGGCTGCCTGATCGTGGCCATGGCGACCGAACAGGCGCACGACCCCGAGATCGCGGAACGGGCGCGCGGCATGTTCGAACGCCTGCAGCAACTGTATGCCGCCGCCATCGTCCGCGGCCAGGCCGGCGGCGAGTTTCCCGAACGCGACCCGCAGACGATGGCGCGCTTCCTGGTCTGCCAGATCCAGGGCATGCGCGTGCTGGGCAAAACCGGTGTCGCCGAAGCGGAGATGGTCGCGCTGGTGGAAAACGCCCTGCGGATCCTCGACTGACGCAAATTTTTTTACCCAATTTGGAACCGATAGGTTCCTTAAGGAGAACCATGTCAAAACCTCATTCCGCGCCCCCCGAGCCGCGCCGCTGGGCGATGTTCGCCGTCCTGCTGGTCGGCTCCTTCCTGCCGCCGCTGGACTTCTTCATCGTCAACGTGGCGCTGCCGTCCATCCAGAGCGACCTGGGCTCCTCGTCCTCGGCCGAGCAGATGGTCATTTCCGCGTATGCAGCGCTGTATGCGGTGACACTGATTACCGGCGGTCGCCTGGGCGACCTGTTCGGCCGCAGCCGCATATTCTTCCTCGGCTTGCTGGGCTTCACCGCTGCCTCGCTGCTGTGCGGTTTCGCCTGGTCGCCGTGGGCTCTGATTGCCGGACGGGCCCTGCAGGGCATTACCGCCGCGGTCATGGCGCCGCAGGCGCTCGCCTCGGTCCAGGCCATCTTCCCGGAAGCCGAAAAGCCGCTGGCGCTCAGCCTGTACGGCGCGGTGTTCGGCCTGGCCTCGGTCGCCGGACAGGCGCTGGGCGGCGTGCTGATCGCGCTGGACCTGTTCGGCATGGGGTGGCGCGCGGTGTTCCTGGTCAACCTGCCGCTGGCCTTGCTGGTGATACTGTTCGGTATTCCGCTCCTCAGGCGAACGGACGGGCAAGGCTCGGGCAAGCTGGACCCGGGCGGCATGGTCTTGTCGATGCTGACGCTGGCGCTGCTGATCGTGCCGCTGATCGAAGGCCGCGAGGCCGGGTGGCCCTGGTGGTCCTGGCTGTCGCTGGCCGCGGCGCCGCTGCTGGCGCGGCTGTTCTGGCGCTACGAAAGCCGGCTGGCGCGGGCCGGCGGGGCGCCGCTGCTCCATCCCGCGGCCCTGCGCGCACCGGGCCTGGGCCGCGCCCTGCTGATCGCCGTGTGCTTCTATTCGATCGGTTCGTTCTTTCTGCTGTTCTCGGTCTATCTGCAGAACGCCCTGCATGTCAGCGCCCTCGATGCCGGCCTGGTGTTCCTGCCCTTCGGCGCCGGCTTCCTGCTGGGGCCCTTGTCCACGCCGTATTTCCGCCGCCATCTCGGCGAGTGGGTCAATCCGATCGGCATGGGACTGGAAACCGCCGGCTTCCTCGGCCTGGCATGGTTGATCTGCGCGACGCCGGACCGCGTGGCGCCGGCAGCCACGCCGCTGGCCGTGCTGCTGTTCCTCATCGGCTTCGGACAAGGGCTCGCCCTGCCGACGCTGATGAAAATGATCACGGGCCGGGTGGCGCCCGCCTATTCCGGCATGATCGCCGGCATCGCCAGCTCGACCCTGCAGGTGAGCACGGCGCTCAGCGTGGCCCTGATCGGCGGCATCTTCTACACCGTCCTCGACGGGAGGGACGAGCCTGCGGCGATCGCGCACGCCTTCATCGTCGCCGCGTTGTGCATCGCCTGCTGTCTCGGCGCCGGCGTGGTGCTGGGCATGACGCTCGCCCGCCGCGCCGCCACATCCACGCAAGGCCGGGCTTCCGGCGCTTGATCCACCGCTTTTTTCAACGGCGCCTGCGTGCGCCATAACCGGAGTCACATCAAATGAGTGAAAACAACAAGCAAGTTACCATCTATGTCTATTACCAGGGCACGCCCGAAACCCGCTTCGACCGCGATTACTATACGCACCAGCACCTGCCGCTTACCCTGCAAGCCTGGGGCAAGTACGGACTGATCAGCTGCAGAGCCTTTTACCCGTCGATTGACCAGAATGGCACGATCGCCATCTGCGAGAGCGTGTACCGCGACGAAGCCGCCGTCGAAGCGGCGTTCAATTCGCCGGAGCGGACCGAGGTGATGGCGGACGTCGCCCGCTACACCGACGCCACGCCGCTGCGCATGCGGGGCTTGCCGCTTTAAGAGATGGCTGGCCCAAAAAAAAAAGCGACCTCGCGGTCGCTTTTTTTTGGCATTCTGGCGGAGACGGTGGGATTCGAACCCACGATACAGGTTTTGCCCGTATGCTTCCTTAGCAGGGAAGTGCCTTCGGCCACTCGGCCACGTCTCCCAGTCGATTGCTCAACCGTGTCCGCCGTGCAGCGGACGAACGCCATAGTATAGATCGGCAAGCGTTTGGTCAAGCCGTGCCATGCCGCCTTTCAGCCGCTGAACAGGTCCGGATATTGCACCGGCTGGCAGCGCAGGTACTGGCTGGCCGCGTGCACCCGTGCGCCCAGCGCCGCCGCCGCGTGCCATGGCCAGCGCGGGTCGTACAGCACCGTGCGCGCCAGCGCGACCAGGTCGGCGTCGCCGTTGGCGATGATGGCCTCGGCATGGAGCGGCTCGGTGATCAGGCCGACCGCCACCACCGGCACATCCACCACCGCCCTGACCGCGCGCGCCAGCGGCACCTGGTAGCCGGGGCCGACCGGTATGCGCTGATCCGGCCGCAGCCCGCCGCTGGAGACGTGGATCACGTCCACGCCGCGCGCCGCCAGCATCTGCGAGAACGCCTGCGCCTGCTCGATGGTGAAGCCGCCGTCTATCCAGTCCGTGCCCGAGATGCGCACGCTGACCGGCCGCTCGGGCGGAAACGCCGCGCGCACGGCGTCAAACACTTCCAGCGGAAAGCGCGCACGGTTTTCCAGCGCGCCGCCATATTCGTCCGTGCGCAGGTTCGACAGCGGCGACAGGAACTGGTGCAGCAGGTAGCCGTGCGCGGCGTGGATCTGGATGGCGTCGATGCCGATGTCGGCCGCGCGCCGCGCCGCCGCCGCGAAGCCGTCGCGGATGCGGCGCAGCCCCGCCCGGTCCAGCGCCT
>NZ_SPVG01000159.1 GCF_004614165.1 Duganella callida
GCGCGCAGATGCGGCCGGACCGCGTCCGCCGCGCGGCGCAGCACCGTCGCCAGCGGCTCCAGGTCCAGCGCGCTGCCGACGCCGACGCGCGCCGTCAATTCCTGTTCGATGCGCTGCGTGATGGCCAGCGCGTGCTCCAGCGCGGACACCATCTGCGCCAGCTGTTCCTGTGCGGCGGCACTGAACACCGCATCCCGCATCGACTTGCGCCCGTCATCTTCGGACTCGCGTTCGCCGGCCGCCTGCTCGATGTCGCGCAGGGAGACGCTGCCAACCGCGCGCACCTGTGCCAGCGGCGCGTCGCGCAGATCGCGCAGCAACGCGCTGCTCTGGCACAGCGCCGCCAGTACGTTCACGCGCAGCATCGGATCGTTGCCGTCATCGGGGTCGAGCTGCGGATGGACGTGATCCCACTGCCTTGTCAGCAGTTCCGCCAGCAGGGTCAGTCCCGCCGCCAGTCCCGGCACGCCCTCCAGTTTCAGCAGCGCGCGCGTCAGCGTCATGGCGATGCGCAGATCGCGGCAACGTTCCATCAGTTGCAGCGCCAGCATGCGTACTTCGATCCAGTCGGGCGGCGTCGCCGGCGTCAGCGTGCTGCCATATTCGACTTCCGGTTTGCCGCGGGCCGCCTGCTCCAGTGCCTGGAACTGCGGGTCGTATTCGAGATTGTCGCCACAGGGCGCGGCGTCGCTCAGTGGTGCGGTCAGGGCCGCGATATCGATCAGTGTGTTGTCGCTCATGCCGGGACTTACGCGGGCATGGCGAGATTGGATGCAGGTGGTCGCTGAAAAGTTACAAATTCTTACTTCGTGTCGCTGCACACCGCAGTAAATCAGGCTGTAGGCGAAAAAAAACTGGCTATAATCGCGCTCGTTTCAACGGCCGAACACCATCAGCCACAAGAGTTATCCCGATAGAGTCACCTATATTTGTCACCCACTTTATCTCCATGCATATGCTTACACACACACCGGAAAACCAGCGTCTGGTGGACCTGCTGCAGCGCGTCTCCCTACAGGATCATGCGGCCTTTAAACAGCTGTATGACCTCACCAGCGCACACTTGTATGGCGTCGCGGTGCGCTTCGCGCGCAGGCGCGAACTGGCTGACGAGATCCTTCAGGATGCCTACATCAATGTATGGCAGCAGGCGGGCAGTTACGCCGCCACCCTGTCGACGCCGATGACGTGGCTGATCAGCATCGTGCGCAACAAGTCGCTGGACCGCCTGCGCAAGGGCAAGCTAGAATCCGAAAGCGCCGAATCCCACCACGACGGGGCGCCGGATCAGAGCCATGATGAAGCGGTGGACTACGTCGATCCGCACGAACTATATGCCGCCGCCACGGAGAGAATTGAATTGAACCGCTGTTTGTCCCTGCTGGAACCATCGCAACGCCAATCCCTGGCGCTGGCTTACTACAACGGCATGTCGCATTCCGAACTGGCGGATCACATGCAGGTTCCGCTGGGCACCGCCAAGGCCTGGGTGCGGCGCGGGCTGGAGCGCCTGAAGAAGTGTTTTGAAACCCTGCCGGCCGCGCAGAAAGGGACGCAATGAATTACGAACGTCCCGAGTTGCTGGAGCGCCTGGCCGGCGCTTATGTATTGGGTACCATGGCGGCACGCGCGCGTCCGCGCTTTGCACGCCTGCTGGCCGAATCGCCGAACGCGCAGCGCGCGGTGGCGCAGTGGAACAATGAACTGGCGCCGTTGTACGAAACCGTGCCGCCGATGCAGCCGCCCGCCGCGGTGTGGCAGGCCATCGACGCGCACACGCGGCCCGGCGCGGCGCGGACCAGCCCAGCGCCACGGGCCGATGCCAGTCCCGGATGGGGACAGCGGCTGCAATCGCTGCTGACCGGCTGGATGCGTCCCGCACTTGGCTTCGCGCTGGGCGCGATGCTGGCTACCGTCTTCGTTTCGCAGAACGCGCACATGTTCGGCATGCACCACATGGCGGCGTCGCTGCCAGCCAGTTATGTCGGCATCCTCGATAATGCCAACGGCGAGGCGGTGCTCACCGCCGGTTCGCACCGGCGTGGCGAGACCATGACCATCAAGCTGCTCAAGCCTATCGTCATCCCGCCCGGCATGGTGGCCCGCCTGTGGGCCGTGCCCATGGACGACGGCGCGCCGATGCCGATCACGAACGTGCCGGCCGAGGGTCGCGTCATGATCCAGCTGAAGGCCCCGGCCGAGGAAGTGTTCGCCCGCGTCAAGCTGCTGGGGGTGACGTTCGAGCGTGATCCGGAGGCGCGCAGTCCCAACATGCCGTTCGTCTTCTCCGGGCATTGCGTCAAATTCTGGTGATCGGCTGATACGGTGCGGGGTCATATTTGTCCTGTCTGCTGATACATACGCGGACAGGCGCCGATCGGATGCATCCAAAAGCTGCGGTGGTACGTATTTTTGTACATGACGTATAACTGCAGCAAGGAGCTAGCTTGGCTAACACCCTCCGCCTGACGGAGTTCCATGGACTCAGCGACACCGGCGACGTACGCGCGCACAACGAAGACAATTTTCTGATCGACACATCGCTGGCCCTGGCCGCCGTGGCCGACGGCATGGGCGGTCATCTGGCCGGCGAAGTGGCCAGCCGCGACGCCCTGGCGGTGCTGCACGCCTGCGTGGCCGCCCAGGCGCGCCATGCGCCGGCGCCCGCCGCCGATCCGGACGCCACCAACATCAATCCGCGCTGGCGCCACACCATGACGCTGCTGCAGGCGATCGAGCAGGCCAATGCCGCGCTGTATGCCGAGAACCGGGCCAATGGCCGCGGCGACGGTGCCGGCATGGGCTGTACCCTGACCGGCGTGCAGGCCATCGCGGAAATGGACGCGTTTGTCGTCTTCCACGTCGGCGACAGCCGGCTATACCGCTATCGCGACGGCGTGCTGGCGCAGCTGACGCGCGACCAGACCGCCTACCAGCTGGCCCTCGAATCCGACACGCCGGGCGCCCTGCCGCCGCAAAATCTGCTGCTGCAGGCGGTCGGCCCGTCCGCCACCGTGCAGCCCGATCTGGCGTCGCACGATTTACGCCATGGCGACCTGCTGCTGCTCTGCAGTGACGGCCTGCATGGCTGGGTGCCGCATGCCGAGCTGGAAGCCTGTCTGACCGACGCGGACGCGCCGCTACCCGCGCTGTGCGCCGGCCTGATCGCGCTGGCCAAGCGCCACAGCAGCCGCGACAACATCACTGCCCTGCTGGCGCGCTGCACCGGAACATAACTACAACTGATGCGATTTAATCGCATCGGATGTATAATCGCGGCATTGCAAAGGAGGTCACCATGAAAAAGCTGATGATGGCAGCCGGTCTTATCCTGGCAGCGCCGGCCTGGGCCGGAACTGCGGCCTGTGCCAACGGCCTGTGCGGCGCAAGCGGCCTGTCGGCCCAGGCGCTGAGCGCGGCGGCGAAGGAAGATAAACGTCCGGCCGACACGCTGCGCGAAGAACCGCGGCGCCAGCAGGCGCCGCGCGACGGCTGGCGCCGCTACCTGCCGGAGAAAGACGAGAATTACAATTGCGCGCTCAGCTTCGGCGTCGGCGGCAATCTGTCGAAGGATGGCTTTCTCGGCTCGCGCGTGCTGGGACAGACCCAGACCTGGCGCGCGCCGGCCGACAGCGGCAAAAATTAAGGCGCGGCGCTCAGCGCCAGCAGTTCGGCTTCGCTGAAACCGGCCTGGCGTCGCGCTTCCAGATTGAACGGACCGCGCAACGCCGGCGCCTTGTACTGGCGTGCCAACTCGGCGTAGGCCGCAATCGGTTCCAGGCCGCGCTGCGCGCAGAGCCAGGCATACCAGCGATTGCCGATTTCCACGTGGCCGATTTCGTCGCGCAGAATGATGTCGAGAATGCCGGCCGCCTCCTTGTCGCCGGCCTGCGCCAGCTTGTTGCGCAGCGGCGGGTTGGCATCGAGCCCGCGCGCTTCCAGGGTACGCGGCACCAGTGCCATGCGGGCCAGCACATCGCCGGTGGTTTTGCCGACCATCTCCCACAGCGCGTCATGGCCGACGAAATCGCCATAGCGGTAGCCCAGGCGCTGCAGATGCTCGTCCAGCAGCGTGAAGTGATACGCCTCTTCCCGCGCCACCCGCAGCCAGTCGCTGTAATACGCCGCCGGCAAGCCGGGAAAACGCCAGATGGCGTCCAGCGCCAGATTGATGGCGTTGAATTCGATGTGCGCCAGCGCGTGGATCAGCATGGCCCGTCCCTCTGGCGTGTTCATGGCGCGCCGTCCCACCGCCAGCGGCGGCACCAGCTCGGGCTTGTCCGGACGGCCCGGAATTTCGGCCTCGGCCGTCAGCGCGGCGTCGGGGTCGGGCGCGCAGTCGCCGGCCGCCGATGCCGCCGCCATCGCATACACGGCCGCGACCTTGGCGCCCGGATCGCGCTCGGTCAGACATTGCAGCGCGCGGGCGCGCAGTTCCTGTGATACCGCCATCATCTTCCTTCCAAATCCAACGAGGGCGATAGTGTAGCAAATCGCCTCCGCTTTCCTAGGTTCCCCGGGAACTCATCCCCGTCCTACACCAACACTGCACGCGCACCTATACCTCAACCGTCGCCATGACCCCATGATAGCCATGTCAACGCGTCACTGGACGCGAGACCTTACTAATCATCCGGAGACCATCATGAGCTATCTAGACCGCGACACCTATGGCATTTATCGCAGCGACGACGACAACCAGGGCCCCGGCCCGCGGCTGATGGGCGCCGACACGCTGATCGGCGAAGACGTCTACAACCGCCAGGACGAAGACCTGGGCGACATCAAGGAAATCATGCTCGACATGCGCAGCGGCCAGGTGGCCTACGCGGTGCTGTCGTTCGGCGGCTGGCTGGGCATGGGCGACAAGCTGTTTGCCGTGCCTTGGCAGGCGCTGCAGTTGGACACCGCCAATAAGCGCTTCCTGCTGGACGTGTCGAAGGACCAGCTGAAAAACGCCCCCGGTTTCGACGAGGATGACTGGCCTGACATGGCCAGCACCGAGTTCAACACCCAGATCCACAACTTCTACGGCACCCGCCAGAACGTGCCGGGCGGCGTCACCTCGACCGGCAGCGTGATGGGTACCGGCACCGGCAGCCTGCAGAGCGATCCCGGCTATGGCAGCAGCACCGGGCTGGGTTCGACCGGCAGCAGCAATATCGACCGTGGCAACATCTAAGCCGGCGCCGGCCTGACCGGCGCACACAATGGCTCGCCAAGGCATGCGATAGCTGCCATGCCTGGCGGGCGCCCTGCCTGGCAGGCGAGCGCACCAAAACCGGGCATTCCCCCTGGCACATTTCTTGATAGAAGAGTAAATGTGCTCAACAGGGAATGTTCGATATGGCTACCTTCTTCAATGAAATGACCGCTGACGGTCTGGCACATACAGCCAGCACCGAGATCCGTGACCACTACCGCGAATTCTGCGGCTGGCTGCAGCGCCAGTCGGCCGACACCATCGAACGCAAGCGCGCCGAGGCCGATCTGGCTTTCCGCCGGGTCGGCATCACCTTTGCCGTCTATGGCGACGATGCCGGTACCGAACGCCTGATCCCGTTCGATACCATCCCGCGCATCATCCCGGCGGCCGAATGGAAACAGCTGCAGGCCGGGCTGACCCAGCGCGTCCAGGCGCTGAACATGTTCGTCCACGATATCTATCACGACCAGAACATCATCAAGGCCGGCATCATCCCGGCCGAGCAGATCTACCGCAATGCCCAGTACCGGCCCGAGATGCAGGGCATCAACGTCGCATCCGACATCTACGCCCATATCGCCGGCGTCGACATCGTGCGCGCCGGCCAGGGCGAATTCTATGTGCTGGAAGATAATCTGCGCGTGCCTTCCGGCGTATCCTATATGCTGGAAGACCGCAAGATGATGATGCGGCTGTTTCCCGAACTGTTCGCGCGCAACCGCATCGCCCCGGTCGACCACTATCCCGACTTGCTGCTGGACAACCTGCGCTCGGTCGCGCCGATGGGCATCAACGACCCCACGGTGGTGGTGATGACGCCCGGCATGTACAACTCGGCCTACTTCGAGCACGCCTTCCTGGCCCAGCAGATGGGCGTCGAGCTGGTCGAAGGCAAAGACCTGTTCGTCAACGACAACACCGTGTTCATGCGCACCACGCGCGGTCCCAAGCGGGTGGACGTGATCTACCGCCGCCTGGACGACGATTTCCTCGATCCGCTGGCGTTCCGCTCCGATTCCTCGCTCGGCGTGCCGGGGCTGCTGTCGGTCTACCGCGCCGGCCGCGTCACGCTGGCCAACGCCATCGGCACCGGCGTGGCCGACGACAAATCGATCTACCCCTACGTGCCGGACATGATCAAGTTCTACCTGTCCGAGCAGCCGGTGCTGAACAACGTGCCGACCTACCAGTGCCGCAGGAAGGAAGACCTCGACTACACCCTGGCCAATCTGCCCGATCTGGTGGTCAAGGAAGTGCACGGCGCCGGCGGTTACGGCATGCTGGTCGGCCCGGCCTCGAGCCGCGCGCAGATCGAAGACTTCCGCGCCCGCCTGCTGGCCCGGCCGGACGGCTACATCGCCCAGCCGACCCTGGCCCTGTCGGCCTGCCCGACCTACGTCGAAAACGGCATCGCCCCGCGCCACATCGACCTGCGCCCCTTCGTCCTGTCCGGCAAGACCATCTCCATGGTGCCGGGCGGCCTGACGCGCGTGGCGCTGCAGGAAGGCTCGCTGGTGGTGAACTCGTCGCAGGGCGGCGGCACCAAGGATACCTGGATACTCGAACGATAACGCGAACCAAGGAGACGCTATGCTCAGCCGTACCGCCGACCACCTGTTCTGGATGGCCCGCTACACCGAGCGCGCGGAAAACACCGCGCGCATGCTGGACGTGAACGTGCAGACCTCGATGCTGCCGCAGTCCGACGCCGAAAATGCCGAAGGCTGGCGCGCGCTGCTCGGCATCTCCGAGCTGCAATACGCGTTCAACCGCAAATACCAGTCGCTGCAGGCGCGCGAAGTGATCGATTTCATGGTGCGCGATCCCGGCAATCCCTCGTCGATCGTCGCCTGTCTGACCCAGGCGCGCGAAAATGCCCGCGCCGTGCGCGGCGTCCTGACCACGGAAGTGTGGGAAATCCAGAACCAGACCTGGCTGGACATGCAGCGCCATCTGAACAGCCAACAGCTCGAAAACGATCCCAGCAAATTCTTCGAATGGGTCAAATACCGCTCCCACCTGTCGCGCGGCGTCACGGTGGGCACCATGCTGCGCGACGAGGCCGTGCATTTCATCCGCCTCGGCACCTTCCTCGAGCGGGCCGACAACACCGCCCGCATCCTCGACGTCAAATACCACGGCGGCGCGGCCGAAACCGCCAGTGGCGAAGGCATGAGCCAGCGCGACTTCTATTACTGGGGCGCGCTGCTGCGCTCGGTCTCCGGCTTTGAAATCTACCGCAAGGTCTACCGTGACGTCATCACGCCGGCGCGCATCGCCGAACTGCTGATGCTGCGCGCCGACATGCCGCGCTCGCTGCTGGCCTGCATGGATGAAGTGGTCCAGAACCTGCATGCGGTGCGCAATGACGTCTCGGCCGACACCGAGCGCTTCGCCGGCCGCCTGCGCGCCCAGCTGGAGTTCGGCAAGATCGAAGACATCCTGGCGGAGGGCTTGCACGACACCCTGACCCGCTTCCTGGCCGACATCTACCAACTGGGCAATCGCGTCAGCCGCGATTTCCTGGTGCCGCTGGCGGCATAAGCGAAAGGCGACCCCATGCATCTGACCATCCGCCACGAAACCCGTTATTCCTACACCGAACCGCTGGCCTACACCATCCAGCAGTTGCACCTGACGCCGCGCGTGGAGCCGCAGCAGCACGTGCTGTCGTGGCAGCTTGCCGCGCCCGGCCATCTGCACAGCTACACCGACGCCTACGGCAACCTGTCGCACATGATGACCATGGACGCGCCGCACAACACCCTCGCCATCGTCGCCTACGGCGTGGTGGACACGGTGGCGCCGGATCGCGGCCGCATCGTCGCCGACGGCCTGTCGCCGCTGATCTTCACGGTGCCGACGCGGATGACGGCGGCCACGCCCGGCATCCTGGAACTGGCCGCCTCCTGCCTGCCGGACGGCAAGGCCATGACGCGCGACCTGATGTCGCTCGCCGAGCACATCTTTGGTGCGGTCCGCTACCAAAGCGGTGCGACCGCGGTCGACACCACGGCCAGCGATGCGCTGGCGCTGGGCCAGGGCGTGTGCCAGGACCATGCCCACCTGTTCCTGGCCTGCTGCCACGCGCACGGCATCCCGGCGCGCTACGTGTCCGGCTATATCGATCCCGAAAACACCGCGCACGCCGCCAGCCACGCCTGGGTCGACGCCTGGGCCGAGGACCGCGACTACACCGGCTGGGTCAGCATCGACGTGACCCACGCGCGGCTGATGACCGATGCCTATTGCCGCCTGGCGATCGGCCGCGACTACGACGGCGCGGCGCCGGTGCGCGGCGTGCGGCGCGGTGGCGGCACCGAGTCTCTGAGCGTTGACGTACAGATCGTGCCGCAATGACGGGTGTAAAATAACGATACTTATAATCAAGAAGTTAAAACCATGACATATTGTGTGGCCATGCGCCTGGATGCCGGACTGGTGTTTCTGTCCGATTCGCGGACCAACGCCGGCGTGGATCAGGTCGGCACGTTTCGCAAGATGAGCGTGTTCGAAGTGCCCGGCGACCGCATGATGGTCATGATGACGGCCGGAAATCTGTCGATCTCGCAATCGATCCGCCAGCTGGTGTCCGAGCTCAGGACCGAGGACGGCCACAGCATCTGGAACGCGCCCAATATGTACGAGGCGGCGCGCCTGCTCGGCCAGGCCGTGCGCCAGGTCCACGAGCGCGACGCGCAATCGCTGTCGGCATTCGGCATCGAATTCAATGTCAGCATCATTTTCGGCGGTCAGATCAAGGGCGAGCGCTGCCGGCTGTTCCAGATTTACTCGGCCGGCAACTTTATCGAGGCGCACGACGAAAACACGTATTTCCAGATCGGCGAGGCCAAATACGGCAAGCCCATCATCGACCGCGTGGTCAGTCCGGTCACGTCGCTGGACGATGCCGCCAAATGCGCGCTGATTTCCATGGATTCGACGCTGCGCTCCAATGTCTCGGTGGGCCTGCCGCTGGACCTGCTGGTGTACGAGTCCGACCGGCTGGCGGTGACCCATTTTGTAACAATTGATGAACGCAACGCCTACTTCCAGATGATACGCAGCACCTGGGGCGACCAGCTGAAAAGCGTGTTCGAAGGGCTGGACAAGCCGGTCTGGAACGCCGCGCCCGAGACCGCCGGCAGTGTGTTGCATTCTGCCAACACCAGCGGCAAGCCGCTGCGCGTGGCGCCGCCGTCCGGCGCCGGCGCCGCGGTGCCGGTCAACGCGCCACTGCAAACCCTGGCACAGCAATTCCATGACGGCCAGCAATAAGGACGCGGCCGCTGGCGCGCCTATGTTAGGATGAGCCGTTCTGTCCTGGAGCCCGTATGACCGAAGCCACATCCGAAGAAAGCATCTTCGCGGTAGACACCCTGTTGAAATACATGGGGAATGACGACAAGGCCCTCGGCATCGTCAGCAAGATCGTCCGCGATGCCTGTGCGCCGCGCATGCTGCCGTTCGAACAAGCCGGCGCTGCCCTGCGCGAGCAGCGCCCTGCCGATGCCGGCAAGATCTTCCACAGCCTGCGCGGCTCGGTGGGCACGCTCGGCGCCAGGCGCCTGGTGGCCGCCTCGCTGGCGCTTGAAAAGGCCATCGCGGAGCAGCGCGCCGACGCCATCCCGGCGCTGTTTGCCACCGCCGAGGCGGAGTATCGCCTGGTGCTGCGCCACGCCGACGACTGGCTGCAGCGTCACGCGCCGTCGGCCTGAGCCCTTCCCCGTGCCGGGCGCGCGCGTCCGGCGTCCGCCTTATCATTCACGATTTATGAAGTCGCGTCCTTGTTGCGTCGCAGCATGGGTGCGCTTTTCGCTTGACATTTTTCTCATTAACGAATGGTTACAAATATTACAGAGCTGAGCAATCTGCAGGGAAGTTGCGAAAATTCTTCATGCTAATATCGCCAGCATTGAAGTGACGCATCAATAAACGTTAATGTGCGTCATTACTTACGACAACTTTGTAGAATCCGGATGCGAACGTTGCAAATTGCATGTTATTGCGTATTAGACAATTTGCCACAACGCAAGTATAATGGTGCGACGCATCGTGCTCATTGTCTCCGTGCTGTTTTGCTTTAATCAGGGGTATTGAAAACTTATGGATTTATTCAACAAGTCTGGCGTGTTGGTGGCTTCCTTGCTGGTCTCGGTGGGCGCCCTGATCGCCTGCCAGGCGCAGGAAGACGCGGTGCCCTCGCCGACCGTGATTGAAGCGGCCGCCATGCAGCTGGGACCGGCAGGCCAGCCCGCCGCCGAACGCCGTCTGCAGGAATGGGCCGAGCAAGGCTCGCCGGTGGCCCAGCGCGAACTGGCGCTGCGCTACCTGTCCAATCCGGCCAAGCGCCATGAAGCGATGGAACTGTTCGAGCGCGCCGCCAGCGCCGGCGACGCCCAGGCGGCCGTCGGCCTGGTCGGCATGACGCACGAGGCCACGGTCAGCGCCAACGCCGGCACGGGGGCCGGCGCCGCCATCAGCGCCGGCCGCGTGCTCAAGGAAGCCGCCACCGCCAACTACATCGCCCATTGAGTTGACGTTTTTCTCAACAAACAAGCCGCTGTCGCGGCTTTTTTGTTGCCTTGTAACGGAACGGAGTGAGCTATGGATCGCTTGCGCGCGCTGGAAGTGTTCGTGGAAGTCGTCAAACGCGACGGTTTTGCCCGTGCCGCCGAGGCATTGGACACGTCTCCGGCCAACGTCACCCGCTACATCAGCGATCTCGAAGCGCACCTGCACACGCGGCTGCTGAACCGCAGCTCGCGCAAGATGTCGCTGACCTCGAGCGGCGAAGCGCTGTTCGAACGCGCCCGCTCCATCCTCGACGACGTGGCCGAGGCCGAAGCCATCGTCTCATCGGCCACCATGCAGCCGCACGGCGTACTGCGCATCAACGCCCCGCTGAGCTTCGGCGTGCTGCACCTGGCGCCGCTGTGGCCCAAATTCGCCCGGCTGTATCCCGAGGTGCGGCTGGACATCGCGCTGATCGACCGCGTGGTCGATATCGTCGAGGAAGGCTACGACATGGCGATCCGCATTTCGCGCGCCGGCTCGGCGTCGCACGTGGCGCGCAAGCTGGCCAGCTCGCGCAACGTGCTGTGCGCCGCGCCCGACTACCTCGCCCGCCACGGCATGCCGCTGCAGCCGCGGGATTTGCTGGCGCACGCCTGCATCGGCTACAGCTATGCCGCCACCGCCGACGAATGGCAGCTGCTGGACGCCGACGGCCAGCAGCACGCGGTCAAGGTGCGCTGCGTGATGCACACCAACAATGGCGACACCGCGCGCGCCGCCGCGCTGGGCGGCATGGGACTGATCTGGCAACCCACTTTTCTGGTCGGCGCCGACCTGCGCGCCGGCCGCCTGCGGCGCGTGCTGCCCGACTACCATCTGGCGGACATGGACGTGCTCGCGGTCTACCCGAGCCGCCGCCACCTGAGCGCCAAGGTGCGCGTGCTGATCGATTTCCTGGTGCAGGAATTTGCCGGCACGCCGCCATGGGACCGCGCTGACTGATTTCGGCCCATAAAAATCCCCTCGCCCGTTTGAGGCACATCATCCGGCTCGACTGCGCTGGCGCAGATACTGGCTATCTGGAGGACAGGCCGCGATGCAAACTCAGACTCAGGAAGCATTCCACTCGCAGTTGCGGGCGTTCACGCGCCGGCACCGCGCCGGCCACTGGGCCGGCAGCTTCAGCGACTTCATGCAGCAGGTGGTGCCGGCCGCGCCGGCCCGGCTGGCGCGCAACTCGCACCAATACATCTGGGACATGCTGTGCTGGAGCGGACAGGAGGACGGTGACGGCAAGCTGCGCTGCAGCCTGTTTGCCGACGAACTGTTCGGCGTCGACGATGCGCTGGCGCGCGTGGCCGACTACTTCAAGGCGGCCGCCGCCGGTTCCGAAGTCGGCCGCCGCCTGCTTTTGCTGCTGGGCCCGCCTTCGGGCGGCAAGTCGACCCTGGTCATCCGCCTCAAGCGCGGGCTGGAGGAATACAGCTACACCGATGCCGGCGCGCTGTACGCCATCGCCGGCTGTCCGGTGCGCGAATCGCCGCTGCACCTGGTGCCGCACACGCTGCGCGCCGGTTTTCGCGACAGCTACGGCGTCGAGGTCGCCGGTGAACTGTGTCCGGCCTGCCGCACGCGTTTGCAGCACGAGCTGGGCGGCGACTTCCTGCGCATGCCGGTCGAGCGCATCTTCATCTCGGAAGCCGGCCGCAGCGCCATCGGCACCTACGCGCCGCACGACCCCAACAGCGCCGACATCGCCGACCTGGTCGGCTCGGTGGACCTGGCCAAGGTGGCCGAGTTCGGCGACGAGGGCGATCCGCGCGCCTGGTCGTGGTCCGGCGCGGTGTACGCGGCCAGCCGCGGCGTGCTGGAGATGATCGAAATCCTCAAGGTCAAGCGCGAGTTCCTGTAGCTGGGCTGCAGCGTGTCGATGCGGATCTGGCACGCCTCGCGCTCGAAGAAGGTGGCGGCGTCGGTGACCGGCACGCCGCCCACCGCGCATTCCAGCAGCTGGCGCACCGGGAAGGCGCCGTTGCGGCGGTCCACCACCGTCACCACGATTTCATCGGCGGCGTAGCGCCGCGCCAGGGTCAGCAGCGGCAGATCGGCCGGCAGCAGCAGCGACGGCGGCACCGCGCGCATCTCGCCGGCCACCGGCAGAAAGCCGATCACGCGGAACGGGTGGAAGTCCGGCCGGCTTTCCGCCAGTTCCAGGCATTCGCGCGCCATGGCGCCGTCGCCGACGATCAGCAAGCGCTGCTCCAGCATGCTCGAGCGGGCCGAGGTGAACACCACCAGCCGCGCCAGCAGCACCGCGCCCGCGCCCAGCACGAACACGGTGCCGGCCAGCCGCCCCGGCGCCACCAGGTGCATCAAGCCGAAGCCAAGCACGAACGACGGCGCGATGCGCAGCACCACGCCCTTGATGTGCTCGCGTGGCGGATGGTGGCGGTACATGCCCAGCGTGCCCATGCTGAACACCATCACCAGCGCGAACGCCAGCGCGGTCTGCCACAGCGGCGCGCTGGCCAGCGCCGCCGCCAGCAGGATGCACAGCTCCAGCACCAGCAGCATCAGCGCCATCCTGGAAACATAATGATGAAATATCCTGATCACGGTAAGCTCCCGACGGGAGCTACCATGATGAAGAACAGTTAACGCGGCTGTTTTGAGCGCCCACAACCACGCTGCAAAAAGAGGCTTTTATGACGCGGCTATGACAAATAGCTTATAGTCATGGTTCTTTAGTGCACTTTCACCATTCGAATCATGAAATTTGATGTTGCAATTGTCGGCAGCGGACTGGCCGGCCTGTCTGTCGCGCTGCACCTGGCCGAAACCCGTACCGTCGCAATCATTTCCAAACGTGCGCTCAAGGATGGCGCCAGCAACTGGGCCCAGGGCGGCATCGCCGCCGTGCTCGATTCGGGCGACAGCCACACCCAGCACATCGACGACACGCTGATCGCCGGCGCCGGCCTGTGCGACGAAGGCGCCACCCGCTACATCGTCGAGCACGGTCGCGAAGCGATCGAATGGCTGATCGAACAAGGTGTGCCGTTCACCAAAGACGAGTCGGCCGAACTGGGCTTCCACCTGACGCGCGAAGGCGGCCACAGCCAGCGGCGCATCATCCACGCCGCCGACGCCACCGGCAACGCGGTACAGACCACGCTGGAACAGAAGGTCCGCGCCCACCCCAACATCACACTGTTCGAGCACCACTGCGCGGTCGACCTGATCACCTCCGACAAGCTGCACCCGGGCCGGAAAGGCAGCGCCCAGCCGCAGTGCTACGGCCTGTACGTGCAGGACGAGCATACCGGTCAGGTACACACGTTTGCGGCGGAACACACCATCATGTGTACCGGCGGCGCCGGCAAAGTGTACCTGTACACCACCAACCCGGACACCGCCAGCGGCGACGGCATCGCCATGGCGTGGCGCGCCGGCTGTCGCGTGGCCAACATGGAATTCATCCAGTTCCACCCGACCTGCCTGTACCACCCGTACGCCAAATCGTTCCTGATCACGGAGGCGATCCGCGGCGAAGGCGGTCTGCTCAAGCTGCCGCCGGAAGCCGGCGCCGCCGCCGGTCAGCGCTTCATGCTGGCCCACGACGAGCGCGCCGAACTGGCGCCGCGCGACGTGGTGGCGCGTGCCATCGACTTCGAGATCAAGAAGCGCGGTCTGGATTGCGTCCACCTCGACATCAGCCACAAGCCGGCCGAATTTCTGATCGAGCACTTCCCGACCATTTACGCGCGCTGCATGGAGCTCGGCATCGACATCACCAAGGAGCCGATCCCGGTGGTGCCGGCCGCCCACTACACCTGCGGCGGCATCGTCACCGACATGCACGGCCGCACCGACCTGCCCGGCCTGTACGCAGTCGGTGAAACCGCCTGCACCGGCCTGCACGGCGCCAACCGCCTGGCCAGCAACTCGCTGCTGGAATGCGTGGTGATCGGCCGCGCCTGCGCGATGGACATCACCTCCCGTGAAAAAGGCGAAGTGCCCTACCTGCCCGACTGGGACGAAAGCCGCGTCACCGACGCCGACGAGGAAGTGGTGATCTCCCACAACTGGGACGAACTGCGCCGCTTCATGTGGAATTACGTCGGCATCGTCCGCACCACCAAGCGCCTGGAACGCGCCCAGCACCGCATCGCGCTGCTGAAGGAAGAAATCGACGAGTACTACCAGAACTTCCGCGTCACGCACGACCTGCTGGAACTGCGCAACCTGGTGGAAGTGGCCAGCCTGATCGTCAACAGCGCGCTGCTGCGGCGCGAGAGCCGCGGCCTGCACTTCAGCCGCGACTATCCGGCCACGCTGGCCAAGGCGCTGCCGACCATCCTGACACCGCCGCGGCGCAAGCAATGACCGTCGTCCGCCACGCCACGCCGGCCGACATCCCGGCCATGGAGGCGCTGATCGCGCGCTCCGGGATCGAACTCAGCGCCGGCTTTTACACGCCCGAACAGGCGCGGGCGGTCACGCGCCATGTGTTTGGCGTCGATACCCAGCTGGTGGCGGACCAGACCTATTTTGTGATCGAACAGGACGGCCGCCTGGCGGCTTGCGGCGGCTGGAGCAAACGCAGCACGCTGTTCGGCGCCGACCGCGCCAAGCAAGGCGCCGACCCGCTGCTGGACCCGGCCAGCGACCCGGCGCGCATCCGCGCGTTTTTTGTCGAACCGGCGTATGCGCGCCGGGGACTGGGCCGCATGCTGCTGCAATACTGCAGCGACGCGGCGGTCGCCGGCGGTTTCCGGACGTTGGAACTGGCGGCCACCATGCCCGGTGTGCCGCTGTATCAGGCGTGCGGCTTCGAGATCGTCGAGCCGATCGAGATCACTTTGCCAGGGGATGGCGGCAGCGTGACCGTGCCTTTGGCGCGCATGCGCAAGACGATATAGTCTCAGGCAGAGTTCTTGCGGCGCGCGACCGCGCCCAGCAGGCCCAGGCCCGCCAGCAGCATGCCGTAGGTTTCCGGCTCGGGCACGGGCGGCGCCACCGAACCGAAGCCATCGAGATAAACATAGCCGGTGTGTGCGGTCGGATTGCAGTCGGCCGCCAGCAGCGACAGGGTGAAGCTGTGGCCCGACAGCGACTGATCAATGGTCAGCTGCTCGATCTGCCACTGCGGCGTGTAGAACAAATCGCCTTCCGAGGAGAAGCGCGCATCGACGCCGGAACCGGTGTAGCCGGCGTTGTAGGTACGGCTGATCAGCAACTGGCCGGTGGTATCGTCGGTCAGGGTCAGCTTCATCACCGCCGACTCGAAGTCCTCGTGGCCGCCGTTTTCCAGCACCGCCTTCCAGGCGAAAAAGATGTTCGAATCGCTGTAGTTGTTGACCTTCTGGCTGATCGCGGTGGCGTAGCCGCCGGTAGTGGTGTCTTCGGCGCGATAGGCGTAGTTGCCGCTGTAGACCGTGGTCCCCAGCTTGGCGCCCAGGTTGGGATCGACATAGCTGCGATCGATCACCGCGCCGCGTTCGCCATCGTCGGTATACAGATCGCCGCCCGGCAGGAAGCGCGCCGGCGTCAGGTCATCGTTGTAATAAAAACTGCGGTCGCCGCCACCGGTCACCCATCCGCTGGTGCTGCCGCTTTCAAAAGCGCCATTGATAAAGCCGTCCGCCTGCGCAACGCCACCCAAACCCAGCATTGCGACCACACCCACCACGTGTCCTAGTTTCATTCAGCTTGCTCCTTTGATAAAAAGAGCCTGAATTCTATTGTTTTATTTGTTACTCAATTTAACAATTTTCAATCGTGCGCGGGTGAAGTCAACAATAAATTTTTATTACCCGACGATGCGTAAAGAATAATCGGTGGCGCGAATGTCCTTGGTCAGGCTGCCGATGGAGATACGGTCAACGCCGGTTTCGGCGATGGCGCGCACGGTGTCGAAGTTGATGCCGCCCGAAGCTTCCAGCAGGGCGCGGCCGGCATTGATCCCCACCGCCTCGCGCATCATGTCGGTGCTGAAGTTGTCCAGCAGGATGGACAGCGCGCCGACGTCCAGCGCTTCGCGCAGCTCGTCCAGCGACTCCACTTCCACCTGGATGCTCACGCCCTTGTTCAGCGCCTTGGCCGCCAGCACCGCATTGCTGATGCCGCCCGCCGCCGCGATGTGGTTTTCCTTGATCAGGATACCGTCGTACAGCGCCAGCCGCTGATTCCGGCCGCCGCCCACGCGCACCGCGTACTTCTGCGCCAGGCGCAGGCCCGGCAGGGTCTTGCGCGTGTCGAGGATGGCGGCGCGGGTGCCGGCGATCACGTCCACGTATTTGCGGGTGGCGGTGGCCACGCCGGACAACAGCTGCATGAAGTTGAGCGCGCCGCGCTCGCCGGTGAGGATGGCGCGCGCCGGGCCGCGGATGATGCAGACCTCGGTGTCGGCGCGCATCATGTCGCCCTCGGCATACTTCCAGTCGATCTCGATCCCGGCCTGCATGCAGTTCATGATGCCTTCAAACCAGGGCGCGCCGCACAGCACCGCGTCCTCGCGCACGATCACGCGCGCGATGGCCTGGCCGCCCTCCGGCACCAGCAGGCCGGTCAGGTCGCCGGTGCCCACGTCTTCCAGCAGGGCGGCCAGCAGGTTGGCCTCGAAGGCCGATTTCAGCGCATCGTCGAACGGCGCGAATGGATTGATCAAAGTACTCATGCCGGACCGATTCCCGAAAACAGTTTAGCTTCTTTCGCCAGGTCCGGACCTGGCTGCACTTTGGCCTTCTTGGCCGCCGCGAAGTCCAGCATGCGGGTGATCGAAGTCACCGCCTGCTTGCCGATTTCCGGATCGACGTGGATCTCGTTGGCGCTGCTGCCGTCCATGTTTTCCAGCAGGTCGGCCAGATTCTGCAGGCCGTTCATTGCCATCCACGGGCAGTGGGCGCAGCTCTTGCAGGTGGCGCTGTTGCCGGCCGTCGGCGCTTCGATGAAACGCTTGCCTGGCGCGGCGGCGCGCATCTTGTGCAGGATGCCGTTATCGGTGGCGACGATGAAGGTGTCGCAGTCCGATTCCACCGCGGCGTTGATGATCTGCGTGGTCGAGCCGACCACGTCGGCCAGCGCCACCACGTTGGCGGGCGATTCCGGGTGCACCAGAATTTTCGCGTGCGGATATTGCGCCTTCAGCAGCTCCAGCTCCACGCCCTTGAATTCGTCATGCACCAGGCAGGAGCCCTGCCACAGCAGCATGTCGGCGCCGGTCTGTTTCTGGATGTAGGAGCCCAGGTGCTTGTCCGGCGCCCACAGGATCTTCTTGCCCTGCTCGTGCAGGTGCCTGACGATGTCCAGGCCGATCGACGAGGTCACCATCCAGTCGGCGCGCGCCTTGACCGCGGCGCTGGTGTTGGCGTACACCACCACAGTGCGGTCGGGGTGGGCATCGCAATACGCCGCGAATTCATCGGCCGGGCAGCCCAGGTCCAGCGAGCAGGTGGCGTCCAGGTCCGGCATCAGGATGCGTTTTTCCGGGCTCAGGATCTTCGCGGTTTCGCCCATGAAGCGCACGCCGGCCACGATCAGGGTCTTGGCCGGATGATCACGGCCAAAGCGCGCCATCTCCAGCGAATCGGAGACGCAGCCGCCGGTTTCCTCGGCCAGATCCTGCAGGTCGGCGTCGACGTAATAGTGGGAGACCAGCACCGCCTGCTTTTCCTTCAGCAGGCGCTTGATGCGGGCTTTCAGTTCTTCGCGTTGTTCCGGGCTGGGCGTCGCCGGCGTGCGCGCCCAGGCATGGGCGACGCAGCTGGCGCCGTCTTGTGGATGTTCGTATTCGACGGACTTGATTTCGATGGTTTGCATGGTGTTCGGTGAGACGAAAACATTACTATGGCATAGTGCGAAAAATCCCGCTTGCGGCGGGATTTTCGTCATCAGGCGATGCCTTGGCTGCTCAGATACTCCTCGTAGCCGCCGCGGAAATCGACGACTTCGTTTTCCTTGATCTCGATGATGCGGTTGGCCAGCGACGACACGAATTCGCGGTCGTGCGAGACAAAGATCAGCGTACCGGCATATTTGTCCAGCGCGATGTTCAGCGACTCGATCGACTCCATGTCCATGTGGTTGGTCGGCTCGTCCAGCAGCAGCACGTTGTGACGGCCCAGCATCAGCTTACCGTACATCATGCGGCCCTTCTCGCCGCCGGACAGCACCTTGACCGACTTCTTCACCTCGTCGCCGCCGAACAGCAGGCGGCCGAGAATCGAGCGCACGGCCTGATCGTCGTCGCCTTCCTTGGTCCAGTCGCCCATCCAGTCGGTCAGGTTGACGTCCTTGGCGAATTCCTCGGTCGGATCCTGCGGCATGTAGCCGACATTGGCGTTTTCGGCCCACTTGATGGTGCCGTGGTCGGCGCTCAGGCCGGTGATGTCCTGGCCGCCGATGCAACGCAGCAGCGTGGTCTTGCCGGCGCCGTTGGCGCCGATGATCGCAATGCGCTCGCCCGCTTCGACCATGATGCTGAAGTTGTTGAACAGCGTGCGGTCGTATTTTTTGCTGAGACCTTCCGCCTCCACCGCCAGGCGGTGCAGCTTCTTCTCGCCTTCGAAGCGCACGAACGGATAGGCGCGCGAGGATGGCTTGATGTCTTCGACCTTGATCTTGTCGATCATCTTGGCGCGCGAAGTCGCCTGACGCGCCTTCGACTTGTTGGCCGAGAAGCGGCGCACGAAGTCCTGCAGTTCGGCGACCTTTTCCTTCGCCTTGGCGTTGTTGGCCAGCTGCTGGTTGCGGGCCTGGGTCGAGGCCAGCATGTAGTCGTCGTAGTTGCCCGGATAGATCTTCAGCGTGCCGTAATCCATGTCGGCCACGTGGGTGCACACCTGGTTGAGGAAGTGGCGGTCGTGGGAAATGATGATCATGGTGGAGTTGCGCTCGTTGAGCACATCTTCCAGCCAGCGGATGGTGTTGATGTCCAGGTTATTGGTCGGCTCGTCGAGCAGCAGGATGTCCGGATTCGAGAACAGCGCCTGCGCCAGCAGCACGCGCAGCTTCCAGCCCGGCGCGATGGCGCTCATCGGCCCCTGATGCAGGTCGATGGCGATGCCCACGCCCAGCAGCAGCTCGCCGGCGCGCGCTTCGGCGGTGTAGCCGTCGTATTCGGCGACCTTGCCTTCCAGGTCGGCGGCCTTCATGTAGTCGTCGTCGGTGGCGTCGGGATTGGCGTAGATGGCGTCGCGTTCGGCCATGGCGGCCCACATCTCGGTGTGACCCATCATCACCACATCCAGCACGCGCATCTCCTCATAGGCGAACTGGTCCTGGCGCAGCTTGCCCAGACGCTCGTTCACGTCCAGCATCACGTTGCCGGCCGACGGCTCCAGGTCGCCGCCGAGGATTTTCATGAAAGTGGACTTGCCGCAACCGTTGGCGCCGATCAGGCCATAACGGTTGCCATCGCCGAATTTGACGGAGATGTTTTCAAACAGCGGCTTGGCGCCGAACTGCATCGTGATGTTTGCTGTGGATAGCATTGGTGTGTTGGGCTTTTCTGAATCAAATCATGCGGTTAAGCGGAAAGCGAGCATTATACACGCCCACACTGATGCACCGCATGTAACTGATGCAATCCGCTGCCTACATCGTATTGTCGTCCGAGTCGGCGTTCGGTACTTTTTTGGGGGCATAACCATCCCACATCTCTTTTTCCCAGGCCCCTCCCCTTGCTTCTTGGGTACGTCCCATTCCCATGGCGGCCGGCAGGGAGCGCCATTGTGCCAGAATTGCACGTACTCCTGCACCTCGGGGGCGAACCGGTTACGGTAAATCCAGCGCAACTCCGCGCCAGTAATGCCTCTCTTCTCGGCGTCCTCGGCCTGATAAAACATGCCGCCCCGGCGATCCGGCTTGGCCGTTTGCTTTTCGACTACGGACTTAAAATCCAGAGTATCCAAGAGAAAGTGCACCGCGATCTTTTCGTGCACCGCTCAATCGATGCCGCCTTTGCATTTGCGCCGGATCGCTTCCGTGCTTTTGCCCGTGACTCTTAGTAATTGTACTTGCTTAAACGCTTGCTGATCTTCGGGCGCCAGGGCGCTCCGGTATTTTGAATGCACGTTTAAAAACGCAGCGAACTCGTCCCGCTTAACGTCAAAGCCTGGATTAGGAGCATCGCCTGCGGCTATCTGCAGCTGATCGATTGTGAAAACGTTTCCCCTGAACGGACTTTTTGGCTGCCAAAGCCTGCGGGTGCTCTTCAGTCCGTACAGCAGACTGCCCGATCTTACCGTGTGATCTGTCTCATTGTGAAATGGCATGGCCAGACTCCACTAGTGTGTTCTCACCATTATAGGAAGATTGCATTGACCAAAACTCATGAATTTTCACCAGATGTAGCATTTGGTCAACACTTATCGATTCATTAATGATATTATTCAAAAAGCTATTCAATCCCTCAACTTTGGAGTCGAAGCATGAAAAAATTGTTCGCGGCCGCCGTACTTGCCGGCGCCGGTTTTGCCGCCCACGCCACCACCGTCCCGGTAAATCTGAACCCGGGCGAGTCGACCGGCACATTTGGTGGATTCAGCTACACCGGCATCGTGTCGCTGGGTGGCCCTGCCATCATCAACCATCTGAGCGAGGGTACCGCCGCTATTTCCTATAATGCGGGGCTGTTCAACTTCCGCGGCATTACCCTGAATTTCACGCCGTGGGATCTGGGTGGCAGCGAATCCATCGGCTGGGATCTGAACCCCTACACCGTGGTCATGACGTTCAAAGACCTGAGCGGCAATGTGATCGATACCGATTCCTTCCTGCTCAACTACGGCCCCGATCAGACCGAACTGAAGAATGTGGCCGGCGTACACTCGATCGAGTTCTACTCGCCACGTCAGGGGCAGGCCACTCCGCGCTTTTACAGCCTGGAAATCAGCGCGGTGCCTGAACCGGCAACCTACGGCATGCTGCTGGCCGGCCTGGGCCTGATGGCCTACGTGGCCCGCCGCAAGCAAAATGTCTAAGCGCTAGCGCGCATAAAAAGGGGCTGCCGCGGCAGCCCCTTTTTTCTTATGTCCGGCGTGCTTACGCGCGGCTGGCGCGACGGCGCGCGAACCCCACCAGCGCCAGGCCGCCCAGCAGCATCGCGTAGGTTTCCGGTTCCGGCACGGCGCTGATGTCCAGCGCAACAAAGCGCGGCTGCATGCGGGTAATCCTTCACCGCCTCGGTCGTCGAGAAAACGATTTCGTGTACACCGTACACATCCTTGGTCAAGGTCTGATCACGCGACAAGCCTTCCACCGTCAGCGAATCGGTGCCGATCACCGCGCCGTTTAGATCGTTGAAGGTGAGCGTCACGTTGTAAGGGGAAAAGTCCCAGCCGATCTGCCCGCTGCCGCTCAGGTCATAAGGAGTGAAATTCAACGTCGCCGCATGGTAGTTGAACGCCCGGCATCGTAGGAAACCGAGCTGGTGAAATTGTTGAAACCGCTAAGCCGCTGAATAACCGGACTGCTGCCAATCGATCGAAATTCGTATAAGTAAAGCCGCCATAAGAACCGCTGGTTGCACCGCGCGGAATATCCATGTACACGGGTACCCGCCTGGGGGCGGTGCTGCACAGGCCAGCCAACATCGATTGCTAACAACTTTTTCATAAGACTTTCTTAACAGATGGGGGAAATTATTGTAATAGCAATAGTTGCCATAAAACCCATCAATTTGTCACAACTACCAGTTTACGTTTTACTTTAAATTCATCCAGTTTCATGCCGATGAGGTAAGATGTGACGACAGCATCGGGAGGAAACATGGGCATGATCAAGATCGCATTGCTGGCATGCGCTGTCGGCGCATCCACCTGTAGTCTCGCCGCCAGCTACAGCCAGACCGGTGTGGCCAACGATATTCCGCTGTCGGACGTCGTGAACGGCGGTTGGCGCCTGGTCAGCGAAACCAATTATGGCGACTCCAGCGCCATCGCCGATTTGTTCGCCGGCATCGCAGCGGACAGTCAGGTGCTGATCGGCGCTAGGCTGAAAGGCAGCGCGGTGATCGATGTCATGGCCGGCGCCACGCTGGCGGAGATCACCACCTACACGCCGCTCGACGTGACGCACCAGGCCAATGGCGCGGAATGGTACTTCAATGCCGACTCCATGGGTTTTGCCGGCGCCGGCAAGCAGATCCGCCAATTTACCGCGGATGTCGAAGACTATGCCGACCGCAGCCGGCTTAGCTGGCACACCTCGCTGTCGGCAGGGATGTGGGTGCAGGATGCCGATCAAGCGCCGCGCTACGTTTTCAACGGCTGGCGCAGTGGCGACAACACCGATATTTATGCGCCCACCGAATGGCAGCGGCTGGTGTTCGCGCCGGTCCCGGAAGCACCTGGCCATCTCATGCTGCTGAGCGGACTGGCCGGCCTCGCCATTGCGCGTCGCCGCTGGCGGTGAAGCGCCATGGCTGACGCTGCGCTTCGTTGCCGATATAATCAGGTGACGATGGCGCCGCAGACCTGCGGCGCCCGCAACCTGGAAAACGTTCGATGAAAGCTTTGTTTGTTTTGCTGGCACTATCCGGTTCTGCCATGGCCACCGATGCCGACTTGCTGCGCTGCCGCGCCATTGCGGATATCAGCAACCGAGTAGCCTGCTACGATGCGATCCCTGCGGCGGCCGTCGCACCGACGGCCGCACCACGCACTGCTACGGCTGCGCCCGCGATTGCCGCGGCGGTGGCGCCAGCGTCGGCTGCAACCGCGTCGGCCGATGCCACTGCGAGCTTCGGCCTGAGTGCGACGCAGCTGCGCAAAACCAGCGAGCCCAGCGCCATCGAAAGCACCCTGCTCGGCACCATCGACGGTTGGGGGCCAAGCACCCAGTTCCAGCTGGCGAACGGCCAGATCTGGCGCGTGGCCGACGACAGCAGCGGCTATGTCACCGAAAAGCAGAATCCGAAGATCAAAATCAGCCGCAACTCCTTCGGCACCATGTTCCTCGAAATCGAAGGCGCCAACCAGGCGCCGCGTGTGCGCCGGGTGCAATGATCACAGAGTGGGGTAATCGCTGAGCGTCAGGTCGAAGCCGCGCGGCGCCGAGCGCAGATCCGCCATGCCGCCATACGGCAGCGTGGCGCGCTCCTTGATATGGCCGAACGGCAGTCCGGTCAGCACCGGCATCGGCAGCGTCGCGCGCAGATAGGCCAGCATGGTCTCGAAGTCGTAGCCGTTGTCCATCGGCCCCAGCTTGTAGCCCGAGAAATCGCCCAGCACCAGCGCGCGCTGTCCTTCCAGCGCGCCGGCGTAGTACAGCTGCAGCACCATGCGCTCGACGCGGTAGGGATGTTCGCTGATGTCCTCGAGGAACAGGATGCCCTGCTCCAGCGCCTGGAAGTATGGTGTGCCGAGCAGGCTGACCACCATCGCCAGATTGCCGCCCCACAGCCGGCCGCTGACGTCGATCCGCGGATTGTCGGCCGTCCCGTCGGCCACCGTGCCGCGCACCGCATGGGTCGGGCCGCGCAGGCAGTCCCAGAACTGTTCCATGGTGTAGGCCACCGGTTCCGGCCGGATGAAGTCGTCGCAGATCATTGGTCCGGCGAAGCTGATGCGGCCGGTTTGCTTGAGCAGCGGCATCTGGAAAGCGGTGAAGTCGCTGTAACCGACGAACAGCTTGCCGCTCTCGGCCATCTTGCCGAAATCGATCTTCGGCAGCAGGCGTGACATGCCGTACGAGCCGCGCAGCGCAATCACCACCTGCACCGCGGGATCGGCCGCCGCGGCGTTCAACTGCGCCAGCCGCCATTCGTCGCTGCCGCCGAAGCGCTGGAATTTTTTGTCGTCGTCGTAGTAGTTATGGACCAGGAAGCCCTGTGCCCGCAGCCGCCGCACGCCCAGTTCCAGCGCGGCGGGATCTGGCGGACGGCCGCTCGGCGCGGCGATCGCGATGCCGATGTTCGGTGTACTCAAAATGTCTCTTTAATGATGGGTGCCGCTGCCGGCACGATGCGGCGACAGCGGCGGAAGCTCGGCCACCATATTACCGCGCAGGTGCTGCTCCAGCAAGGCAAGCAGCCGTTCGATCAGTTGCGCGGGAAAATCGTGGCCCATGCCTTCGATCACATGCAGGCGCGCGCCGGGAATCGCCTGCGCCGTGTCGACGCCGCAGGCCAACGGCACCAGTGCATCGGCGGCGCCGTGGATCACCAGCGCCGGACAGCGGATCTTGCGCAGCAGCGGCGTGCGGTCGCCCGAGGCAAAGGTGGCCGCCATCTGCCGCGCCACGCCGTCCGGATTGTCGCCGCGTTCGATCGCCCGCTCGATATTGGCGCGCAGTACGCGCTCGGGCGTCGGAAACGCCGGGCTGCCGACCACGCGGTACACCTCGATCACGCGCTCGACCATCGCCTTGCGGTCGCGCGCACCGGCCGAGCGCATCATGGCCAGCCGCGCGGCGCCGCTCGGACCGGGCAGGCCGCGCCGTCCGCTGCTGGACATGATGGAGGTGAGACTGAGCGTGCGCGCCGGGAAACGCGCGGCGAAAATCTGCGCGATCATCCCGCCCATCGAGGCGCCGACCAGATGCGCGCGCGCGATGCCCAGCGCATCGAGCAAGCCCAGCGCATCGTCGGCCATGTCGTTGAGGGTGTAGGCGGCGCCGTGCCTGAGCCCGGCCAGCGATTTCAGATACGCCCAGGCCACATTGGGCTTTTTGTGCTGCCGCAGCTTGCTGGACAGGCCGATGTCGCGGTTGTCGAAGCGGATCACGTAGTAACCCTGCTCGACCAGGCCATCGACCAGGTCGGATGGCCAGGCGATGAGCTGCATGCCCAGCCCCATGATCAGCAGCACCGGCGGGTCCAGCGGATTGCCGCTGGTTTCATATGCGATGGTGATGCCGTTTGCCTGTACGGTAGCCAAAGCCGCCTCCGGAGTTCATGCTGGACACATTGCTTTCAGCATACCATCTTTGCCCGGGCGGCGGAACCGCCGGCCTCACAGCTGTGTCGCGTCCTTGGCCGATCTGGCCGCCGCGCGGCGCGCCGCAAAGAAGCCCTTCAGCATCGCGCCGCAAGCGTCCGCCAGCACGCCGCCGGTGACGCCGGTGTGGTGGTTGAGCCGCTCCTGCCCGAACAGATTGACCACCGAGCCGCAGGCGCCGGTCTTGGGATCGGCCGCGCCATACACCACGCGCGCCAGCCGCGCATGCATCATGGCGCCCGAACACATCACGCACGGCTCCAGCGTCACATACAGCTCGCAGCCCGGCAGACGATAGTTGCCGAGCTTTTCGGCCGCCGCGCGCAGGGCGACGATTTCCGCGTGCGCGGTCGGATCGTGGCTGCCGATCGGCTGGTTGCAGCCGACCGCGATCACTTCGCCATCCCTGACGACGACCGCGCCCACCGGGACCTCGCCCAGGTCCCACGCCTGCTGCGCCTGTTCCAGTGCCAGGCGCATGTAGACGTCGTCACTGGCCATCGGTGATCTCGGCCCAGCAATTCGGGGTTTCGTGCAGCACCAGCTTGTGCAGGTGCAGGCCGGTGCCGTAGCGGTCCTTGTACGCCGCCTTGAGGATGCCGAACGCTACCTGGGCCAGGTTTTCCACGGTGGGGATGCGGTCGATCACCACGGTCTTGTGGTTGGGCAGCGAGGCCAGGAATTCGCGTACGGCCGTGTCCTTTTCATAGACCAGGAAAGCGTGGTCCCAGACATCGACCAGATGCTCCTTGGCCAGCGCCTTGATATCGGAGAAGTCCATGATCATGCCGTTGTCGGAATTGCCCTCGACGTCGATGATGTTGCCGGTCAGGGTGATTTCCAGCGTATAGCGGTGGCCGTGCAGGTTGCGGCACTGGCTTTTGTGGTCGGGAATGCGGTGGCCGGCGTCGAATTCCAGCTTGCGGGTGATGGTCAACATGATTACGGTATCTGTAAAAGTTTATGGGTTTGCAGGCTCAGTTTCCATTGCGGATTGCGCCGGCAGGTGTCGATCGCCAGTCGGGTATTGAACGCGGCCAGCGGGCCGTCCATCGGCTGCACGTAGAAATGGTCGAAGGCCAGGCCCTCGTACACGGACAGATCCTGATTGGTCTGCGGAATCACCACCTTGATTTCACTGCCCTTTTTCACCACCAGTTCCGCGCCCATCTTGGGGCTGACGCAGATCCAGTCGACGCCGTCCGGCACCGGCAGCGTGCCGTTGGTTTCGATCGCGATGGTGAAGCCGACCGCGTGCATGGCGGCGATCAGCGGCGTGTCCAGCTGCAGCAGCGGCTCGCCGCCGGTGAACACCACGTATTTGCTGGCCGGATAGCTGGACGGCCACAGCGCGTCGATCGCCGCCGCCAGCTCGACCGGCGTGCGGAACTTGCCGCCGCCTTCGCCGTCGGTGCCGACAAAATCGGTGTCGCAGAACTGGCAGGTGGCGCTGGCGCGGTCGCTTTCACGGCCGCTCCACAGATTGCAGCCGGAAAAGCGGCAGAACACCGCCGGCCGGCCGGCGTGCGCGCCCTCGCCTTGCAAGGTGTAGAAAATCTCTTTGATGCTGTAAGTCACGATAGTTCCCGGTAGGACAACCCTCAATTATATCCCAAGCCACCCACTTCCGCGCGGCGAACGCTTGTTGATATTTCGCAATGCTGCCAGAAGGCAAGGCGGCTATGTTGACGCTTGTGCACGTCAACCGGGGGAACCTACACCATGAGATACGCGCCGCTGCTCGTTGAAATCGATGCCGTATTTGCCGCCCTGTGCCTGCTGGCGGCGCTGGCCGCCGTGTTGCTGTGGCGGCATCAGTGCGCGCGCGCGGCCCGGGCGCTGGCCCAGGCGCGCGCGCAGATCGCCCGGCTCAGCAG
>NZ_SPVG01000273.1 GCF_004614165.1 Duganella callida
CCACGCCGGCGTTATCCCAGGTTAGCTCGAACACGCCGTTGTCCTTGCGTTTGCGCTTGGCCGCGTCGATCATCTTTTTCAGACCAAAATGGCCAGGCTCGTTGAACACGACGACGCTGCGGCCTTCCGGCGTGATGGCGGTGACGCGCGCGCCCGGTGTGCCCATCGGGTTGGGCCAGGCCATGTGCACCCAGGGCTGCGGCTGGCCGCGCCAGCGCAAAGCCTGGCCATCGATCTCGATGGTGAACTCGGTGGCGCTGACGGCGCCCAGCGCCTGCAGGTCGAAATTGGTCTGGCCTTCGCCACCGCTGGATGCGGCCGCATTGGCGACGCCGTTGGCAGCCAGCGGCGCGACCCAGCCGGGGAAGCTGGCCACCACCGGCGGCGCCAGGTTGATGCCCATGTTGGCCCAGGTCTTGACGCTCAGCGTGTCGCCACGGCGCACCACCAGCGGGCCGATGGTGGTGTTGAAGAACTTGGCGATCGCGCCGTCCGGACCGAATACCTGGCCGATTTCGGCATTGCTGGCTTCCTGCTTCGATTCGGTGGCGAACGGATACTTGGTCGCCAGGTTCTGGCGGAACGGCTGCAGCACTTGCGCCGCCCACACCTTGTTGATTTCCGCCTCGGTCGGCTGCACGATCACGGCGAACGACTGGATCAGCGGGCGCACCAGCAGCGGACGAATGGCGGCTTTCTGCGTGTCGGTCATCCCGGTCAGCATCTGCTCATCGACATATTTCAGCGCCTCGGCCAGTTCCGAGCCGCTGCCGTCCAGCGTCTGCTGCATCAGCTGCTTGGCGCCTGGACCGGGGTCGCCCTGGTTCTTGATCTGGTTGAAGCGGCCGCGCAGCCTGGCCAACTGCTCCATGTAGCCGCGCATCAGCGACGCGTCCTTGTCCTTGGCCACCACCAGCCGCGCCACGCCTGAAAATTCGCGGCCGACAGGGCCCAGCGGCAGCGCCGCATTCTGTACGCCGCTGGTGTTGACGTTGATGTTCAACTGCGATGGCTTCTGTCGCAATATCGTTTCCTTGAACCAGCCGGTCACGCCGCGCTGGGCGCGCTGCAGGCCGGCATCCAGCAGGGAAGGGTTGTCCCAGGAAGTCTGCTCGTAGACGGTGTTCATCAGCTTGTTCAGCGGCGAGGTTTGCGGATCGCCCAGGCGGTTCATGGCGCCGGCGGCCTGGTCGAAGTTCGACAGGTCCTTCACCGTCACGCCCTGCACGAACTTCTGCCATTCGCGCGCATAGTCGTTCTTGTACAGGTCCACCAGCGATTTCTGGATCTGTTCCGGGCTGCCCTCCAGCGTCAGGTCATCCTTGGACGAGGTTTTCAGCACCCAGTCGGCGCTTTGCAGTTCGCGGTTGGCCGCTTCGCGGAAGGCGTCCTGCACGAATCCCTGCCAGGCGGCGCGGGTGAAGCTGCCCGGGACCGCATAGCTGCCCAGCACCAGTTCCTTGTCCTGGTCGCCGACGATGGAAGCCACCGTCACCGCAGGGAAGCGGGTGGCGGCGCGCGCCTTGACGTCGGCATAAACGCGCTCGCGCGCCGGCATGCCGCGCACCACGCGGCGCAGATTGTCGCGGGTCTGGTCGACCAGCACCAGGCGGTTGTCGATCTGCGGCCACGAGGTGTCGTTGATCTGGGCCAGGTAAAACGAAATCATGCGTTCGGCGCTGCGTATCATCTGTTCGCGCGACATCGTGCCACGGTTGGTGTCCAGCCACACGCGCCAGAAGCGCGTGATCTGGTCGTTCAGATGGCCGGCTTCCGCGCGCGATTTATCGCCCAGCATCAGGTAGGTTTTCAGCGCGTTGTAGGCGTCTTCGGCGTCGGTTGGCGAGGCGTCCTTGAACTGCTGGGCGCTGTTGTTGATCGCGGCCGCCGCTTCCGCCTGGGTGGCGTTGGGCGGCGCCGAATTGCCGCCCGGGGCGGCCGATACCGGCTTGGACATCGGCTGCAGCTGGGCCGCATTGCCGTTCACCTCCGCCAGGAACGCTTCCAGCGTCTGGCCGACCGGCTTGAGCATCACTTCGCGCACGCCGTTGAAGTATTCTTCGCGCAACTTGCGGTCCAGCAGCGAGCCCTGATACAGACCGAGACCCAGCGACAACGGACTGTCTTCCTCGTATTTGTCCAACTGCTCGATGCGGTCCTGCAGGATTTCCAGCGCGGCGAAGCGCGATTGCAGGTCCATCGATTTTTCCTGCACCTTGATGGCCTGATCCAGGTCCGCCTGCACATTGGCCACCAGCTGGCGGTTGTTCATGTACGACCAGCTCCAGCCGGCCAGCATCAGCCCGGCGATGGCCACGGCGCCGAAGAAGGCGGCGTAGCGCACGCGCGTCTTGGCCGGGCTGGCGTACTGCGCCACCAGGTCCTTGTCGGCGAAGATCACCTTGCGGAACAGGTTGAGCAGGAAGTAGCCCTGCTGCTGGTGCGCCTCTTCATGGTCGGCGGGCTTGAGCTGCAGATCGAAGCGCTGCGCCACGCGCTGCGACGAGGCCGACACGGTTTCGCCTTCCTGCAGCGCGCTGGTGAAGTAGAAGCCGCGGAACACGGGCTTGAACTGGAACGGGTTTTCCTCGAACAGCGTGGCCACGAAGGTGCGCAGCGACGGCTTGATGGAGCTGAACTCAAGCGGGAAGGTGAACACGCCGGGCGGCATGCGCTCGCGCCATTGCAGCGCCATGTTGGCGGCGCTCAGGTCTTTCAGTCCTTCATACAATTCGTCGAAGCGGGCGTCGAACTGGTTGAGCACTTCCTCGCTGGTGGTGCTGCGGCTGTAGGGCAGGGTGGCGCCCCAGACCTTGTCGCGCTCACCGCGCTCGCTGTCCTGGAAAAACTCATTGAAACCGTTGATCAGGTCCGCTTTGGTGAACAGCACATACACCGGCGCGTGCACCTCCAACCGTTCCGTCAATTCCTGCACGCGCTGGCGCAGATTCTTGGCCAGGTTGATCGCGAACTCAGGACGGTTGCGGGTCAGCTCGGCCACGCTGACGGCGATGATGATGCCGTTGATCGGCGCCTTCTTGCGGTACTTCTTCAGCAGGTCGAGGAAGCCGAACCACTCGCCGCGGTCCTCGTCCACCACCGAGTAGCGGCCCGCCGTGTCGAGCAGGATGCCGTCGGTGGTGAAGAACCAGTCGCAGTTGCGGGTGCCGCCGACGCCCTGCACAATTTTGCTGTCGGCGAAGGGAAATTGCAGGCCGGAGCTGGCGACGGCGGTGCTTTTGCCAGCCGCTGGATTCCCGATGATCATGTACCACGGCAGTTCGTACAGCGCAGCCTTGCCCGAGGTCTGTCCCAGCTTGGAGCTCTTGATGGTGTTGATCGCGTCCAGCATGCGGGTGCGCAGGGCTTCGGTTTCCTGGCGCTGCGCCGGATCGGCCTTGACCGGCTTGTTGGCCTGCTGTTCCAGCATGTCGCCCAGCTTGCCGGCGGCGCGCTGGCGTTTGCGGTAGCGCCAGAACCAGACGGCGGCGCCGAACAGCAGCGCGATCGCCAGCACGGTCCACGGCACGGAAGCCGGCCATTGCAGCAGCGCCGCTGTCAGGAACAGCAGTGCGGCGAAGGCCAGCCAGCCGATGACGATCAGCGTGCGGCGTTGGGTCAGAAACAGCCAGAATTTTTGCATCATGATAGGACTCGGTTGCTGGGAGATGTCATGCCGCGGTGGCCGGGCGTAGCAGCGCGGCATAGCGGCGGTAAGGGTCTTCATTACTAATGCAGAGCACGGGGCCGCCGCGGTCCTGTGCTTCCGCATCCGCCACGGCCAGCGCGGTCAGCCAGCTGACGGCGCCGCAGCTGCCGCAGCTGCCGGCGATGCCGATGACGTCCGTGCCGGGATCGAGCTGCGGCGCCACGGACGTGACCACGTGCATCAGCTCCGTCACGCGGCTGGTGCGGTGGCTGGTGTCGGCGGTGACCAGGGCGATGTGGGCGCCATCGACCTGACCGTCCTGAAGCGCCTTGGCCGCGACGGTGGACAGGCAAGTGTCGGTGTCGCGCCGGACCTCGTCGGCGGAGACGGCGCGGCGGCCGCTGGCAACGGTTTGCAGCACGCTGCCGGGCTGGCCGGCAGCGGCGATCAGTTTGGCCTGGGCGGCATCGGCCAGCAGCAGGCCGGCCGCGCCTTCGCCGGGGATCTGGCCTTGCGGATGGCCCGAGGTGAACAGCGCGTTGCGCTCGGCCAGCTGGGCGATACCCTCCTCGCTCAGATGCGAGCCGGCGGCGATGACGATCGCCAAAAAATCCTGGCCCACATCGGCGCGTTGCGCCAGCAGTCGCGCCAGAGCCGCGCCGGCGTCGTCGCCATCGCCGCGTGTGGCCGCTGCCGGCGCGGCCAGACGCTGCGCTGGCCAGCCGGCTCGTGTCAGCACCTCGCGCAGCCACTGATCGGCGACCGCGGCCTGCTGTGCCTTCCAGTCGGAGGGCCAGAGCGCCAGCAGCTGCAACATCGGCGGCGCCGGTGTCACTGGCGCGCCCGGTGGCAGGCGGCTTTGCTGGCGGTCCTGTTCCTGCTGCAGCCAGGGCGCCAGATAAGCGTGGCCGAAGGCCTGCGCCGCCAGTTCCGCCAGCACCGCGCTGGCGGCGGCCAGCGCGCGCCACTGGGCGCTGTCGAAATGCGGATCATCCAGTTGCGCGATAGGGCGCCATTGCTGCAGCTCCTCGCGCAGGCCGGCTGCGTCGCTGTCGGCCAGCCGCGCGCTCATCACGGGATAGCCATCGTCGTCATACAGCTCGCTGTCCAGCGTGGGACGGGCGCCGGCGCCGGCCAGCGCGCCCCGCAGGGCATGGGCCGAGTCGCCATGCGGCACCCGCAGCGCGCTGGCGGCAATGGTCAGTGCGGGCGGCAGCGGCATGGCCACAGGCGTTGCCGTCGCGGTGACCTGCGCCGCCGACACCTGGTCGCGTGTGCGCTCGGACGCGAGGCTGGTCATCCTGTCCCACGCCTTGCGGCCGCCCCACCAGCCGGTCAGCAATGCCAGCGGCAGCACCAGCATATATAAAACCAGTTCGCTGGTGGCCGGCATGCGGTTGGTCTCGCGCCAGTACCAGATAGCGCCGCCCCAGCTGGCGCCGAAGGTGGCCAGCAGCAGGACGAGATTGCGCAACACGTTCATCGCTTATTTCCTCATCACGCCGGGCTGGCGCAGTTCCGCGTGCCCGAAATCCATCATCTTCCAGCGGCCGCCCCAGGTCAGGCCCAGCGACTCGGCCACCTCGCCGTACAGCTGGTAACCGCGCATGGCCCATGGATCGCGCTCGGAAATTACCAGCTTGCCGTCGCGCAGGAAGGCGCAGTCGGCGGCCAGACCGTACTGGTGCCAGCTCTGGAAGGCGGCGGCGTTGGTCACGCCGGAACCCAGCGCCGCCAGCGCGTTCTGGCGCTCGGGGCTGCGGTAGCCTTCCAGCAGCGCCATGTCGTAACCGTATTTTTCCTTCATGATGCGGAAGGCCATCAGCAGACGCTGGGCAAACACCGCGTCCAGCTGCGCCCAATCGCGGCTGGCGCTGGCCAGCATCGGCCGTTCGAGCTGCACTTCGGCGGTGGTGAACACCAGCGGCGGCAGCGCCGGCGGCGGCACCAGCTGTTCGCCCTGCAGCAGGCTGGCCACCTGTGTGTTGACCTCGCGGGTCGACGTTTCGTAGCCGGTCAGCGCCGGTTTGGCCAGCATCCAGGCCAGCAGCGGCGGCAGGCACAGCAGCAGCACGCCGCCCAGGCAGAACACCTGGTGCTCGGCCCAGAACTCGCGCAGGCTGCCGGCCGAGGCACGGCCCGAGCGGGTCAGGACGCCGACGCCGTCGCGACGACGCTGCGCCATCCGGCCCAGTCCTTGCTGCAGGCGCGCGCCGACGCCGGCCAGCGCCGTCATGACGAATTCGCGCCCGGACGGGAACAACACCATCCAGCTGATGAGGCATGCGAGCACGAAATAAAGCATCACTGCGAGTAGAAACACATTGTCTCCGGTTGATTCTAATGTCTAAAAAGCATTGCTTTGAAGTATAAATTAGACTTATGACAAGCCCGCGCACGATTGAACGACCGAGTCGTGCGGCACATTTTTCTTGAATGTCGTAAAGTCATGCGAAATTTACAAGGGAGCTTATTTTGCAAGAAGAAAATAATCGCCCGCCGACCAGCAGCCGGCCCAGCCTGCTGTCCAAGGAGCCGGCGGCGGAGACCGGGCGCAACGGCATTCTGGACGGGCTGGAACGCCGCCCGCCCGCCGCGGCCGCGGCGCGCAAGGTCGCGTCGAGCCGGAAGTATCTGCCGGTCGGGCTCGGTGCGGCGCTGTTGGTCCTGCTTGCGGCTGGTGCCTGGACCTGGTCGGAGATGCGGCCGGGTCCGCAGCTGACCTTGCCGCCGCAGGCTCAGGCGCAGGCCGCCGCTGCCCCGGCCACTGTCCCTGCCACTGCCCCTGCCCCTGCTGTGTCCGCCCCGACAGCCGCACCCGCCGAGCCAGCGCCTGCCGCACCGGCAGCGGCCGCCAGCATCGTCGAGGACACCGCCGCCGTCAGCCCGCCGGCCGAGAACGCACGCTCGCTGAAAGAAATGCTGAACGAGACGCCGCCGGCCAAACCGCGCGATGAGCTCACCGCCGCGCTGGAGCGCCCTCATGCGGCCCAGCACAAGCTGGCCGAAAAGAAAGTGGCGGACCATAAGAAAGCCGACAAGCCCGCCAAAAAAACGGTGCAGGTGGCGAAAAAAGCCGAGACCAAAAAAGCGCCGGCGCAGCCGGACAGCGATGTGGCATTGCTGGCGGCTTTGGTCGCACATGTGCAGGCGGGGCGACCGACCGCACCATCGACGCCGGCTTACCAGCTCAAGCAATGCAGCCGCATGAACGAGGCCGGCGCCGCGCAGTGCCGCCAACACCTGTGCTCCACCACTGCGCGCAATGAACCCGAATGCAAACAGCCAGTGGCGGTGAAGACAGCTTCGGAATCATGAGCGCGGCCCTGCTTGAACAGATCACCACGGCGCTGGTCCAGTTTGCCAGCGCGACGCGCCTGTACGAGCTGACGCTGGCGGATGGTGATGGTGGGGATCTCGGCTCCGGCGGCCTGCTGGTCGAAGCGTTTTCCGCCGACGACAGCGTGCAGGGCGTGGGCCCGCGCGACATCATCGTGCTGTCCACCAATGCGCATGTCGACCTGAACGCCTTGCTGGGGCAGCCGGCCGGACTGACTGTCAGCCTGGCGGACGGCAGCCGCACCACCTTCAACGGTGACATCACCCAAGCCGCCATGCTGGGCAGTGAAGGCGGCCTGGCGCGCTTCCGCCTGCGCTTGACGCCTTGGCTGTGGCGGCTCGGTCAGGTGCGCAACAGCCGCGTGTGGCAAGACAAGACCGTGCTCGAGATCGTCGACGACGTGTTCGGCGGCTATGCGCCGCTGGCGCAATGGCGCTGGAGCGAGGAGACGCAGCCGTTCATGGCCGACGCGGTGGCGCGCAGCTATTGTTGCCAGTACCGCGAATCCGATCTCGGCTTCGTGACCCGCCTGCTGGCCGAAGAGGGACTGGGCTGGCGTTATGAGCAGCTGGAAAATGCCGTCGGCGTGGTGCTGTTCGCCGACAGCAGCCAGCTCAGCGCGATGCCGGAAGACGCCAGCAGCGCGGTTGGCGGCGGCATCCGTTTTCACGGTGCGCGCGCCCGCGAGGCTTCGGATACGATACAGGCGCTGCAAAAGCACCGCAGTGTGACGTCCTCGCTGACCACCTTGCTCAGCTACGACTACAAGGCCAAGCGGGCCGTCAATGCCAGTGCGCCGTCGCGCCTGGGCGCCGGCAAACTGCCGCCACTGGAAAGCTATGATGTGCCCGGTCAATACGCCTATGCCAACGCGGCGCAGGCCCAACGCTATGCGGACATCCAGATGCAGGGCAGGGAAGCGGCGGCCCAGCGCTGGCATGGCCGATCCACCGTCCGCACCCTGGCGGCCGGCACCCGCTTCACGTTGACGCAGGGGCCGCTGGCCTCGCCTGCCGGCGCCGACAGCGCGGGCGACGCCGGTCCCGCCTACGTCCTGCTGCGCGTGCGCAGCGTCGGGATCAACAACCTGCCAGCGCCGGCGCAGGAAGCGCTGGCGGAACTGTTCGGCCCGATTCCCGAACTGCTGCGGGAAATCGCTGCCGGCGATCATGACTTTACGGACGCGCGCGCCGGTGTTGCCGACCGCGCTGACGACGATTTCGCCCTGGCCATCGCTCAAGCCCGTCAGACCGGTTACGCCAACAGCTTCGACGCGGTGGCGGCCGACGTGATCTGGCGTCCGCAGTTGCCGGGCAGTGATGGCCGCAGTCATCCCAAACCGACCGCGCGCGGCGCACAAAGCGCCATCGTCATCGGCGCCGACGGCCAATCGCAAGCGGCCGGCGCCGACGAACTGTATTGCGACAAGCTGGGCCGTGTGCGCATCCGTTACCACTGGCAGGACAGCGGCGATGCCACCTGCTGGGTGCGCGTGGCGCAACGCGCGGCCGGTGGCGGCATGGGCAGCCAGTTCCTGCCGCGCATCGGCCAGGAAGTGCTGGTGCAATTCATCGAGAACGACATCGACCGTCCGATCATCGTGGCCGCGCTGTACAACGGCCAGGGCGAGGGCGGCGTCGCCGCCACGCCCGGCGCACAAAGCAGCGGCGGCGATGCCGCCACCTTCCAGCCGGCGTCGGACCATGCGCCGTCTTCGCAAGGCAATCTGGCCGGCGGCAACAGCCCGCTGTGGCACGGCGCCTCGGCCGACAGCGCCGGCCACCGCAATGCCGCCGCGCAGTGGGGCGTGCGATCGAAGGAGTTCGGCGGCATCGGCTACAACCAGCTGCTGTTCGACGACACCGACGCGCAGGGCCGCGTGCAATTGCGCTCCACGCACGCCGCCAGCGAGCTCAGTCTGGGCCATCTGATCCACAGCGCCGACAACTACCGCGGCAGCCTGCGCGGCCACGGCGCCGAGCTGCGTACCGACGCCTATGGCGCCGTGCGCGCCGGCGCCGGCCTGCTGGTGAGCAGCTACAAGATCAACCACAGCGCCGACGCGCGCGAACCGGCCGGCGACAACACGGCCGGTATCGCCATGCTCAAGCAGGCGGTCAAGATCGCCGAAACCTTTAGCGAGGCGGCCAAAACGCATCAGACCGTCGCGCTGGCAGGCCATATCGGCGCGGCCAAGGCCAATGCCAGCAAGCTCGATGAGAAAGCCGCACCGCTGCAGGCGATGCTGAACGCCGTCTCCGGCATGGTCGGCAATGGCAGCCTGGATGCGGCCCGTGCCGATGCGGCGGAAAAGAAAACCGCGCCCGGCGACGACCAGCTGCCGCACAGCAGCTCGCCCATCATCGCCATCAGCGGCAAGAGCGGCATCGGCGTCACGGCGGGGCAGGCGGTGCAGCTGGCCAATGGCGAGACGATCTCCATGGTCAGCGGCAATGACAGCCAGTTCCTCAGCGGTGGCCAGTTACGCACGCATACGGGGCAGGCGATCGGCGTGCTGGGCGGCGCGGTCCAGCCGGGCGAAGGCGGCCTCGGCGTGCAACTGATCGCCGCCAGGGACGCCATCGACATCCAGGCCCAGGCCGACGAACTGAAAGTGCAGGCGCGGGACGACGTCAACATCGTCAGCGCCAGCGCCGAGGTGGACTGGGCGGCGGCCAGGCGCATCAGCCTGTCCACGGCGGGCGGCGCCAACATCACGATCGAGGGCGGCAACATCACGGTGCAGTGTCCGGGCAAGCTGACGATTCACGCGGGCAAGAAGAACTTTAGCGGCGCCGCCCAGCAGGATTACCCACTACCCGTGATGCCGCAGTCGATCTGCGTCGAATGTCTGCTCAAAGCCCGCGCTGCCGGCGCGCCTTTTGTCACGAGATAAGCATGAGCACTTACGCCGATTTGCAAAAGATCTATGTCGAGGCAACAGTAACCTGGCCCGATAATCATCTTTACTGTCTTGCCGATCACGCCGGCATGCCGGGCCTGCTGCGCGAACTGGATGCCAGTGGCATTGCCTGGACAAGCTTGTTCGATGGCAGCCGCGAACGCAATGCTCTGGAAGTGGCGCCGTTGCTGTTCCCGTTGGACGAGGAATCGAATAAGGAATATAGCCACCTGCTGCGCTGGGTGGAGGAACATGGCACCTATACATCGTCGATGTTGCTGATCAGCTCATCGTTGAATAAGGCTGAGCTGAGCAGGCGGCTGGCGCAGCGCCTGGATGCGCAGGTTTCGGAGAAGATGAATGTCATGCTGCGGTATTTCGATCCCCGCATCTTTGAGGCATTGCTGACGGTGCTCAACGAGTCACAGCGCGACGTTTTCCTGAGTGTGGCCGACTGCTGGTGGTACTTTGACCGCAGCGGAAAGGAAGTGCGCCAAGCCGCATCGCACGAACTGGTAGACCGTTTTGAAGCGCCGCTCGTGTTGACCGCAGAACAGGAATTCGCGCTGCTCGACGCCAGCGAAGCGGACCAGGTCGCAGCGCAGTTGCGCGAGATGATGCCAGATCAGTATTTGCAAATCCCGCTACCGCAGCAGCACGCCTTCATCATACGGCACATGGCGGCCGCGCGCGAGGTGGGCGTCGTCGCCACGCATGAGCTGTCGCTATACTGTGGCCTGGCTCTGCTGTATGGGGAGGACTTTGCTCTGACGCCGCACTGGCAGCGGTTATTGCAACGGGTCAGTTCTGGGCAGGTCAGTTTAAGCGACGCGGTCGCCAATGAAGATGGAGAGGTTGAATATGCAGCTTAGACGGATAGGACGATGGCTAAGTTTTATGTTGTTGTGCCTTCTGTGCGCCTGCGGTCGCGCCGCTTCGCCGCGACACAGTGACGAACCGGTATCGCTGGGAATTTTGGGCTATAACTACACCAACAAATACATCGACTCGTTTAGCGTGAACGGCCAAGGTGGAGGCAACATTCAGGTCAGTTCGCCCTCTAGTGGCGGTAGCGGCATCGTGTGTTGTGTATCTTACCGGCCTGGTAGCCCCATCAAAACAGTTCATATACGTTGGCAATCTGGCGCCTGCTATTTCAAGGAACAGTCTTCCTTATCCAAGCAGATGTTCGATACTTTATATTCTTTTTATAAGGAACAAGATGCCCCAGTGGAGGTGTTGACGGCAGACGATCCGCAATACATGGAAATACATTTTTACCCGGACGGCTCCATCAAGGCAGCGATAACGGCGGGAATTTCTGATCCGCGCTTGTCTTTGGATGGGCAACGCAATGACCCCATTCGCTATCCACGGTGTCCAAATGACCGCAAACCAAAAGAATGATGTAGTCGGCGATAGCAAAGCCCCCCCGTTAAGCCCAAACGCCGCCGCATTGCGCGATGCGGTGGATCAGGCGAACGCTATGGTGGCCGAGTCTGCTCCGAAATTGAAGGTGCAATCGGTCGCTGCGAGCTTGACTGCTGCGACAAAAAAAACGACTGCACTTCCTCCTGATAGCTGTCAGCAGTATATCTGGCTGAGTTTTTTCTTTGACGGAACAGGAAACAATCTCGACGCGGATGTGGGGACGCAGAAACATAGTAATGTCGCCAAACTGTATAGGGCTCATACGCCGACTACCCGAAGCAATGGTATCTACGGCATTTATATCCCAGGCGTTGGCACTTATTTCAAAGAGGTCGGGGACGATGGTGGCAGCACGTTGGGGTTGGGTACAGGGCGAATGGGGGATGCGCGCTTGGACTGGGCCTTAAAGCAATTTGACAAGCTCCTGAGCCCGCATATTGCGCGGGCCAAATCACCGGGCAATACCATCCGGGAGGTCAATGTCGCCTTGTTCGGGTTCAGTCGTGGGGCGGCGCTAGCGCGTGCTTTTTCAAATCATTTGCTAAGGGATCGCTGTACACAAGACAAACAGGGGAATTGGCGGCTGAAGAACGGCGGTTACCGTCTGCGCATACGCTTCATGGGTATTTTTGATACCGTAGCCTCGGTCGGTCTGCCCATGAGTACTAACAACGTGAGTGTCGTGGCGACGGCTTTCGGTGTGAAGCAGATTATCGATACTCGGCTCTTATCCAGAAATTACATAGCCTGCTGGCCGCAAGCGCTGGCTTATGCCAAGGGGGCCGCGCCTGGTGCCGACCCAGCGCCGGGCGTGTACGATGGCCACTCCGACTGGGGGGGATTGATGGCTATTCCGCACATGGTCGAAGACGTGCGCCATTTTATCGCCGCGCATGAATTGCGCAATTCTTTCCCTGTCGACAGCGTAAGCGTTCTCGTGGACGGCCGCGTGGCCAAGCCGGAGCAATTCCATGAGACGGTGTTTCCCGGTGTGCATTCCGATGTCGGCGGTAGTTACCGACCGGGCGAGGGTGCTCGTAGCCTGGATGGTAGGGCGAAGCTTGGCTTGATCCCGCTACATAACATGTATCAACTTGCTGTGGATGCCGGGGTTCCATTGCTGCCAAAAACAGCTTGGGGTGAAAACCAGTTTAGCGACTTCGATATGGATCCTTCGATGCTTGAACTATATAACTATTACCAAAGCAAAGTGCGCGGCATGTCGAATCTAGGACCGCTAATGAATGCTCATATGTCTTTATATTATGCGTGGCGTTTCCGCGCCATCCGGCGCAAGGCAAACGGCGATAGCAGCGAGGCGGCGGCTATTTCACGGAAAAGCAATGAGTTTCAAGCAGAGCGTGTCACTCTCGACCAGCAAATCGCCGGACTAGGCAAAAAAAATGATGCGGCCATGCGCGCGTTGTCGCAGGCAGACGCGAGAAGAACTGCTTACTTGCAGAGTAATTATGGCAATCCTGACTTGCCCGACTTGAAAGCCTACGACCAAAAAATTGCGGAAGCCAAGTCGCAGTACGACATGACCAAAGACGAATTGCTGCGCGCAAAAGCCAAGCGCGACGCTTTGCCCGATATGACAAAGTTTGCTTCGCTGGTGCAGATGTACGATCAGCAATTGCTCGCTGATGTGCAGGCGATACGGCAAGCCTATACCGCCAAGGGGCTGTTTGGCGGGGCGCCGAATACTGGCAAGCGTCAGGAATTGCGCCCTCACTACCGGGCGCTGATGGATGCATATGAAAACGAATACATTCATAACAATGGCCTCAAAGACGAGAAAATCATTTCGTTTTTTGACAATCTGGTGCACGACTCCTTGTCCGGCTTTGCTAAGGACGCTACCCTGCCGTCCGATCCACGCGTCGTTTATCTCGGCGGCGATGAGAAGTATAAGTACGCGATGATAGAGAAGAAGCCGGGAGCAGATGTATTGCAATACGCCAGCGTTGATCAGAAAAATCCAACTGAAGCCGCAGTGTGACTTCATCGTGCGCTGCCTGTTTGCGTTGGTTGTCAGCGGGGGAACGCCGTCTCCTCGCCTGCGATAACAGCAAGAATGACGACACAGTGCAAAGGTCACTATCATTTGGATCTGCCGGTAGGGTATAGCGTGAAAGCTGGCACGCTGGAGAGCATCAATCAAGGAGCAGCCAGAATCGGACGCATCGCATGATGATGGACTTAGTATATGCGCTCATACCGAATAGTCGAACGGCGGCATGGTGTTTTCTTATGGCACAAACGCTATCCGCCTGCGCGAAAGCAAACACTCCACGTGCCGGTAAGTGGGCACGGCATTAATTACGACGACCATGAGCTCGGTTACGTGGTGCTGGACCCATCGGCCATGAGCGCAACCTTGATTGAAGCGATTCCAGTTCCTTCGTGAGCCCAGCGTCGTTATGAAACTGATCTGTGGACTGTTATTCGCGCTGTTGCTGACAGGCTGCGATGACAAAAAAAATGACCTTACCATACAAAACAAGGTGAACATCTCGGTGAAATCGCACTGCATAGGCCACAGCACGATTGATCTGCCTGACGGCTATGCCCTGAAGTCCGGGGCCTCCGCAATTTTTACGCATGACCAGGATGAGGTGGAAGATGGCAACATCGATGTGGTCGAAAAAACTGGCATCAGCGGCGGTGAATTCAGGAAGCTGGTCGCGGCCCGTCATGCCGAGCTCGCCGACGACGAAGGGATGACGTCCAAACTGAGCGAGGTGCGGGATTTGCCAAATGAGGCAAAGCTGATGCGTGTGCACGTCATCGATGACGCGTATAAAAGTGAAATCCATTGGCTCTTGGATGATATCTATCTGGTTGCGTCAGTTAGCTCATATAAGAATCAGGTAGCAAAGTCCGAGGCGCTGTTGCTTGATCTCATGCGAAATGTGCAAGCTTGGAAAAATCCAATTGAAAAGGCTGCTGCGTTTTGTATGGGTGACGTTGCCGTCAAAGGCAAATACCGTTCGGAATCGGCTTCGTTCCATTTCGTGTCTCCTCAAACTCCCGACATTGCGTTTTCGGTGGACGTTGACACTTATGAAAAAGACGATGCGGTGTCTTTGCATCAACGTCTGGAAGGGCCGAACAGCTTGCTAAAGGCGCTGCCCGTCAAGCAGTCTGTTTTGCGTAAGGCGGAGATCAATGTCGCCGGGATGCGCGCGCAGGAGTGGGCAACTTCCCTGAGCCCGGGGGAAAAAGGAGATAAGGACTTGGCATTCTTCCTGGAGACCGTGCGCCCAGTGCCTTCCCCAGCCACGCCAAAGATTCATCTCGAAATGGAAGTGACAGGCGCAAGCGCAGCAAATGAAGCAGGCGCGCTGGCCCTGTGGGACAAGGTCAGCCGCAGTATCAGATAATGGTGCTCAATGCAGGTCAATGCAACCGGTATGCATATGAGGAGAAATAACCGCAAATCGAAGGAATAGTGTCACTGGTCGAAAGCCACGCCCACTATTTCATCCGCGGCACGCGGCGCAAAAAGGAAGTAGCAAGCACTTAATTTAAACCACATGGTCGCCAATAAACATGGAGCATAAAAATGCAGCCTGGGCCGGTACGGTCTTGGTGGGGCTGGTATTGTTGGGTGTTTTGTGCGCTTGCGGGCGCGGTGCGCCTTCGCACCACAGCGCCGAGCAGGTATCACTGGCGATTGTAGGCTACAACTACACCAGCAAATATATAGATTCATTCAGCGTGAATGGCCAAGGCGGCGGCAACATTTTTGTCAGCTCGCCCACCAGTGGCGGCGGTATCGTGTGCTGCGCATCCTACCGGCCCGGCAGTTTGATCAAAACGGTGCATATTCGCTGGCAATCGGGCGCCTGCTACTTCAAGGAGCAATCTTCCTTGTCCAAACAGATGTTCGATACCATTTATCCCTTCTACACGGAGCAGGATGTGCCGGTTGAGGTGTTGGCGGCCAACGACCCACAGTACATGGAGGTACATTTTTATCCCGATGGTTCGATCAAGGCCGCAATAACTGAAAAAATATCGCCGCCGCGGTTGTCATTGGATGAGCGACGTAATGACCGCACCCGTTTCCCACCGTGTCCAAATGACCGCAAACCGAAGGATTAATGTGGAGCGTGGCGTCGTGCGATCCGGCCAGCGATCCGCAACAAGACAGAGAGGCTGGATATGCAGCATGGAATGATACGACCTTGGTTGAGCTTTGTATTGTTGTGCCTGCTGTGCGCCTGTGGGCGTGCCGTGCCTTCGCGTCATAACGACGGACCTGTGTCGCTGGCAATTGAAGGATTTAACTATACCAGCAGATACATCGACTCGTTCAGCGTGAACGGTCAGGGCGGGGGCGATATTTATGTCAGTTCGCGCACCAGTGGCGGTGGCGGCACGGTGTGCTGTGCATCTTATTATCCCGGGAGTCCAAACAAGACAGTGCGTGTTCGTTGGCAGTCCGGTGGCTGTTATTTCAAAGAGCAATCGTCCTTATCCAAGCAGATGTTCGATACGCTATATCTGTTCTACAAGGAGCAGGACGCCCCGGTTGAAGTATTGGCCGCCAGCGATCCGCATTACATGGAGGTGCATTTTTACCCGGACGGTTCGATCAAGGCGGCGGTCACCGCGGAAATGTCCGCACCGCGCTTGTCTTTAGATGAGCAGCGTGAAGATCTTACGCATTTGCCACGCTGTCCAAACGACCGCAAACCGACGACTGACGTGGCCGGCGCTGAGCAGCGCTGAGATGTACTCAGCGATCCAGCCCCGCCGATCGCGCGATGTCGATATCGCTGCCGTAGTACAGCGATTCGATCTGCCAGCCGGTCTTCTTGTCGTAGATGAAGTTGTAATCGCCGACCCGCGTCGGGCTGATGTAGCGGCAGCGGGCTTCGTCGAAGCGGGTCTGCGGAATGTATTCCTTGCCGCCGGATTGCTTCAGCGCCGCCAACAGGCCGATCTCATCGCCGGCCGGACTTTTCTGGAACAGCGCGGCATAGTTTTTCAGGAACACCGGCCGCTCGATTTGCAGCGGCGCGGCGCCGTCCATGGGCGGCAGCAGTTTCAAGGGGAAGCGATAAAACCGGGCGATCTGTTCCGGCTGATTCTGCAGCGACGCGGTGCGGAACGCCTGCCAAGTGTTTTGCAGCGAGGCAGCATCCGGCTTGCTGCACGGTTCGGCGCGCGCGGCCGTGCTGGCGACGCACAGGGCCAGCATCAAGCGATATCTCATGGGGTTTCCTCGGCAGTAGACCGGCGCTACGATACCAAAGAAAAACGCCCCGCGCGGCACGGTAGCCGGGCGGGGCGGACAGTCAGGCGGCGCGGCTTAGTGCGCGTGACGGGTCAGCGGCTGCAGGTCCGGATCGGTCACGGTCGAACCGGGGTTGGCCAGTTCCTTGCGCAGCTTGTCGTGATCGAGCTCGTTTTCCCACTTGGACACCACCACCGAGGCCACGCCGTTGCCGACGAAGTTGGTCAGCGCGCGGCATTCGCTCATGAAGCGGTCGATGCCGAGGATCAGGGTCATGCCGGCCACCGGGATGGTCGGCACCACGGCCAGCGTCGCCGCCAGGGTGATGAAACCGGCGCCGGTGATGCCCGAGGCACCTTTCGAGGTCAGCATGGCCACGCCGAGAATGGTCAGTTCCTGGGTCAGGGTCAGGTCGGTGTTGGTGGCCTGGGCCACGAACAGGGCGGCCATGGTCATGTAGATGTTGGTGCCGTCCAGGTTGAACGAGTAGCCGGTCGGGACCACCAGGCCCACCACCGATTTCGAGCAGCCCAGGCGTTCCAGCTTGGTCATCAGCGACGGCAGCGCCGATTCCGACGAGCTGGTGCCCAGCACGATCAGCAGTTCTTCCTTGATGTAGCTGATGAACTTGAAGATGTTGAAGCCGGTCAGGCGCGCCACCGTCCCCAGCACCACGGCCACGAACAGGAAGCAGGTCAGGTAGAAGCAGCCCATCAGCGCGGCCAGCGGCTTCAGCGAGGCGATGCCGTATTTGCCGATGGTGAAGGCCATGGCGCCGAACGCACCCAGCGGCGCCACCTTCATGATGATGCCGACCACGCCGAAGATGGCGGACGACAGTTCGTCGATCAGCTTGGTGATCGGCTTGCCGCGCTCGCCGAGCAGCGACAGCGAGAAGCCGAACAGGATGGCGATCAGCAGCACCTGCAGGATGTCGCCCTTGGCAAAGGCGTCGACCACGGTGTTGGGGATGATGTTCATCAGGAAGTCCACCGTGGACTGGTGCTTGGCCTTTTCGGTGAACTCGGCGATGGACTTGGTGTCCAGGGTGGCGGGGTCGGCGTTGAAGCCGGCGCCCGGACGGGCGATGTTGGCGACGAACAGGCCGATCACCAGCGCGAAGGTGGAGATCACCTCGAAGTACAGCAGCGCCTTGCCGCCGACGCGGCCGATTTTTTTCACGTCCTGCATGCCGGCGATGCCGGACACGACGGTACAGAAGATCACTGGCGCGATGATCATCTTGATCAGCTTGACGAAGCCGTCGCCCAGCGGTTTCATGGCCACCGCGTCGGATGGCAGATAGATGCCCAGCAGGATGCCGCAGGCAATCGCAAACAGCACCTGGACGTACAGGATTTTATAGAACGGTTTTTTCACGGGGTCTCCTCGTGCATTACTTGAAGGCCAGATGATCCTCCAGCTTGACAGATATCACCATTGTGGAAAGCCGCAAATTCGCGCCAGTGATATCTGCCTGAAGTAAGGGATACTACGTATTCGGCTCTGACCCCGACTCTGTTACTGCGCGACCCAGCCGCCGTCCATGTTCCAGGCGACGCCGCGCACCTGCTTGGCGGCGTCCGAGCACAGGAATACGGCCAGCGCGCCCAGTTCCTCCGGGGTGACGAATTCGCCGGCCGGTTGTTTGTCGGCCAGCAGCGCCTTTTTGGCCTGGTCGTTGCTGATGCCGTCCCTGGCGGCGCGGTCGTCCACCTGCTTCTGTACCAGCGGGGTCAGTACGAAGCCGGGGCAGATGGCGTTGACGGTGACGCCGGTGGTGGCGGTCTCCAGCGCATTGGCCTTGGTCAGGCCGATCAGGCCGTGCTTGGCCGCGACGTAGGCCGATTTGCCGGCCGAGGCCACCAGGCCGTGGGTCGAGGCCAGGTTGATGATGCGGCCCCAGTTCTTTTCACGCATGCGCGGCAGCACCAGGCGCGAGGTGTGGAAGGCCGAGGTCAGGTTGATGGCGATGATGGCGTCCCATTTTTCGACCGGGAAGTCTTCGACGTTGGCGACGTACTGGATGCCGGCGTTATTGACCAGCACGTCCACGCCGCCCAGCTTGTCGCCGGCGAAGGCGATCATGGCTTCGATTTCCTGCGGCTTGGTCATGTCGGCGTTGTGGTAGGCCACTTGTACGCCGTACTCCTTGGCCAGGTCGGCCTGCAGCTGGTCGATGTCCTTGCTGTCGCCGAAGCCGTTCAGCAGCACGTTCGCGCCTTCGGCGGCCAGCGAGCGGGCAATGCCCAGGCCGATGCCGGAGGTGGAACCGGTGACCAGGGCGGTCTTGCCGCTCAAACTCTTGTTTGCCATAGTGTCCTCTTACAGGGTTGGTGATTGACCGTGCGCTGCGCTACACTTCGGTAGAAATCTCACAACGCGTTAAAATGCTATTCCTACATAATTACATAACCAGCAAGGAAGCCGCATGCTCGAAGCAAAAATAAAGTCTGTTCAATGCCTGTCGCTGGCGGGCTTGCATCGCATGTCCTATAAAGAATGGGGCGATGCGGACAACCCGAACATCCTGCTGTGCGTGCATGGCGTGACCCGCGTCGGCGACGATTTCGACAGCCTGGCGCGCGCGCTGGCCGGCGATTACCGTGTGATCTGTCCCGATATCGTCGGCCGCGGCCGTTCCGGATGGTTGAAGAACCCGCAGCTGTACGTCATTCCGCAATACGTCAGCGATATCGTAACGTTGCTGGCGCGGATTTTGAAAGACGACGAAAGTCAGAAGGTGGACTGGTTCGGTACCTCGATGGGCGGGCTGATCGGCATCGGCCTGGCTTCGCTGCCCGGCAATCCGGTGCGCAAGCTGGTGTTGAACGACATCGGCCCGGTGCTGGCGCCGCAGGCCATGCAGCGCATCGGCGATTACATCGGCCAGGATTTGCGCTTCGACAGTTTCGAGCAGGGCGCGCAGTTCGTGCGCGACGTGTCGGTCTCGTTCGGCCCGCACACCGAGGCCGAATGGCACAAATTGGCCAGCGACGTACTGCGCCAGGACAAGGACGGCAAGTGGGTACGCCACTACGATATGGGCTTGTCGCTGCCGTTCCGCTCGGCGACGCCGGAATCGGCCGAGGCCGCTCAGGCCATGCTGTGGGCGGCGTATGACGCGATCCAGTGCCCGACCCTGCTGGTGCGCGGCGCCGAGTCCGACTTGCTGTCGGCCGAGACCGCGCGCGAGATGACCGAGCGCGGCCCGAAAGCCACCCTGGTGGAGTTGCCGGACGTCGGCCATGCGCCCACCTTTGTCCATGACGATCAGATCGCGATCGCCAGGAAGTTTTTGTTAGGTTAAATGTTTATGGAAATCAAACGACTGCACGTGGGCAAGCGCCTGTCCGAGGTGGCTATCCACAACAACACGGTGTATCTGGCCGGCCAGATCCCGGATGACATGTCGGCCGACATCCGCGGCCAGACGCGCGAAGTGCTGGGCCATGTCGACCGCCTGCTGAACGAGGCCGGCAGCGACAAGACCTGCATCCTCAGCTGCACGATCTATCTGCAAGACATGGCCGACTTCGCCGGCATGAACGAGGAGTGGGACGCCTGGGTGCCGCAGGGCCACACGCCGCCGCGCGCCACCGTCGAAGCCAAGCTGTTCGATCCGAAAGTGCTGGTCGAAATCGTCGTCACCGCTGCCCAGCGCTAGGAATACCATGGTTTCCATCACCGCGCTCACCAGCGCCACGTCGGAACAGCTGGCCCAGGGTCTGTCGCCCGACGACGTCGCGCGCATGCTCGCCGCGCTCGAGTTCGCCAGCACGGCGTATGCCGACCGCACGGCCACCAGCGGCCAGCCGGCGCTGGACTTCGCGGTGGGCGTGGCCTGCACGCTGGCCTTTTTGCGCACCGACGTCGAGACCCGCATCGCCGGCCTGATGTTCGAGCTGACCGTGCTCGACCCGGAACAGGCGCCGGTGATCGAGCCGCGCTTCGGTGGCGCAGTCAACGAACTGGTGGCCGGCGTGCGCCAGTTGATCCGCCTGCGCGAGCTGACCCTGAACTCCAACGCCCAGCCGGGCGCGGCGCGCGGCCGCAACGCCCAGCAGATGGCGGTGGCGCAGATCGAAACCCTGCGCAAGATGCTGCTGGCGATGGCGTCCGACATGCGGGTGGTGCTGGTGCGGCTGGCCTCGTGCGTGACCAACCTGCGCTACTTTGCCGACATCAAGCTGTTCAACGACATGACGCGCGACTATGGCCGCGAGACGCTGGACTTTTACGCGCCGCTGGCCAACCGCCTGGGGATCTGGCAGCTGAAGTGGGAGCTGGAAGACCTGTCGTTCCGCTTCATCGAGCCGGAAACCTACAAGCGCATCGCCAAGATGCTGGAAGAAAAGCGCGTGATGCGCGAAGGCTTCGTCACCAACGCCATCGAGCGGCTGCAGTCGGAAATGGCGGCGGCCGGCATCGAGGCCGAGGTGTTCGGCCGGCCCAAGCACATCTATTCCATCTGGAGCAAGATGAAGGGCAAGGAGCTGGACTTCACCGACCTGTACGATGTGCGCGCCTTCCGCGTGATCGTGGCCGACGTCAAGACCTGCTACACGGTGCTGGGCGTGGTGCACAACATCTGGACGCCGATCCCGAAAGAGTTCGACGACTACATCTCGCGCCCCAAACCGAATGGTTACCAGTCGCTGCACACGGTGGTGATGGCCGAGGATGGCCGTCCGCTGGAAGTGCAGATCCGTACCCAGGAAATGCACAGCTTTGCCGAATACGGCGTGGCCGCGCACTGGCGCTACAAGGAAGAGGGCGGTTCCAACTTCCAGGGCCAGAAGTACGACGAGAAAATCGCCTGGCTGCGCCAGCTGCTGGCGTGGAAGACCGACGTCGCCGACGTGGTGGTCGGCCAGGAAGAGCAGCAGCGCGAATGGGTAGAGAAACTGAAAGCCGCCGCGCTCGACGACCGCATCTTCGTGCTGACGCCGCAGGCGCGCGTGATCGAGTTGCCGGTGGGGGCGACGCCGATCGACTTCGCCTACCATCTGCACAGCGACGTCGGCCACCGCTGCCGTGGCGCGCGCGTCGATGGCGTGATGGTGCCGCTCAACACGCCGCTGAAGAACGGCCAGACCTGCGAAATCATCACCGCCAAGGGCGCGCCCGGCACGGCCGGTCCTTCGCGCGACTGGCTGAACGACGAATACACGGTGGCCACGCGCACGCGCTCGAAAATCCGCGCCTGGTTCCACGCGATCGACATCCAGGAAACCCTGTCGCACGGCCGCGCGGTGGTGGAAAAGACCTTGCAGCGCGAAGGCAAGACCGCGGTCAACCTGGAAGCCCTGGCCAACAAACTGGGCTTCGCCAAGGTCGACGATTTGTTCCTGTCGGTGGGCAAGGACGAATTCAGCCTGCGCCAGATCGAACACGCGCTGCACGATACCGGCGAGCCGGCCGAGCCGGTGGACGAGGTCTTTCTCGGCAAGAGCCGCGCGTCGAGCGTGGAGCAGGGCGCCAAGTCGGGCGTGCTGGTGGTTGGCACCGACGGCCTGATGACGCAGCTGGCCAAATGCTGCAAACCGGCGCCGCCGGACGGCATCGTCGGCTTCGTTACGCGCGGCAAGGGCGTGTCGATCCACCGCCTGACGTGCAAGAACTTCGCCGAAATGCGCGCCAAGGCGCCGGAGCGGGTGATCGTCACCGAATGGGGGCGCACCTCGTCCGACACGGTCTACCCGGTCGACATCTTCGTGCTGGCGAGCGACCGCCAGGGTCTGCTGCGCGACATCTCGGAAATCTTCTCGCGTGAAAAGATCAACGTGATCGGCGTCAACACGCAAAGCGCCAAAGGCTTCGCGCGCATGACCTTCACCGCCGAAATCGGCGCCACCGCCCAGCTGCACAAGGCCCTGAGCGCCATCGCCGAAGTCACCGGCGTCCAGGAAGCCCGCCGCGCCTGAAATCCGGGGTCAGTTCTGCCAATCGCACACGGGCCCAGCCGTAGCGCATGCTACGGCTGGGCCCGTGTGCGATTGGCAGAACTGACCCCGGATTTTGCGATGCCGGTGGCGATGGCCTGGGCCAGCAGGTGCACGTGGTAGCCGTCGACGAAGCCGTGGTGGGCTTGCACCGACATGGTCATCGTCAGCTTGCCGTCGGCGCGCGGGTCGCTGAAGCGGCCCCAGGCCAGCGACGGGATGTCGTAGGTCTTGTGCTCGTAGATCGGGTGCTCGACCGACGTCAGCTTCAGCCACGGCATGCAGGTGATGTAGATGTTGCGCCGTTGCTCGTATTCGCTCAGATCTTCGGCGGTGTTGATCAGTTGCGTGGTGGTCTCGGCTTCCTGCTTGGACGCCAGGCTGCGCGCGATGAATTCCCGCAGGTCGTCGGTCATCACGAAACGCGCGAAGTTGAGGTTGTTGTCCTGATTGACCACGGTGTACGAGGCCCAGAAATCCGCGATCTCGATCACTTCGCCGCGGTAGATGCGGTAACGGAAGTTCTCGATGCCCTGGACGGCGTGCAGCACGTGGTACAAAAAGAAGTGGAATGGCGGCAGGCCGTGATGTTTGCAGTGCGGCCGGAAGTCCGGCACTTCCAGCTCGAAGCTGAGGTTGACCAGGGGATTTTCAAAGGAGGCGAAGGCGTTGTAGCGGTCGCGGCGCTTTTCGAAGTTCTGCATGGGATGATGGTTCAATGGTGCAGGCCGTATTGTAGCGCCTGCACCCATCCCGCCGCGGTTAACGCTGACCCGTAAAGCCGTAACGCTGGCGCATCAGCGTGATGTAGTCGCTTTCCGAGGTGTTGCGGCGCGCCTCCACCAGCGACCGGATGTCCTCTGTGGCCAGGTAACGCAGCTGGTCGCTGCCGTCGGTGACGGCCTGGTAAATCACGCGCGCCACGTCTTCCGAGGTGGCCAGCCGCTGGCCGCGCAATTGTTCGAACACGGCGGCGGTGTGCCGCGTGAAGTCGCGGTAGTCGGCGATCTCCGCTTGCGCTCCCGCTTCCTGGCCGGAGCGGTTGCTGAAACCGGTGTCCAGCACGCCGCCCGGCTCCACGATCTTGACCGTGATGCCAAGCGCGGCCAGCTCGTAGCTGAGCGACTCGGAATAGCCTTCCAGCGCGAACTTGCTGGCACAATACAGCGACACCATGGGCAGGGTGAACACGCCGGCGCCCGAGCTGACGTTGACGATCACGCCCGCGCGCTGGCTTCGTAATTGCGGCAGCGCGGCGCGGATCACGTTCATGGGACCGAAGACGTTGACGTCGAACTGTTCGCGCACCTTTTGCGGCGGCGTCGATTCGAACACGCCGAACAGGCCGAAGCCGGCGTTGTTGACCACCGCGTCCAGCGTGCCGAAGCGGTCGGTGGCCGCCGCAATCGCTGCCTGGGCCGAGGCCGGGTCTTGCACGTCGAGCGGCGTCACCAGGACGTTGGGCAGGCGCGCGAGGTCGGCGCCGGCGCTGATGTCGCGCATGGTGGCGACCACGTTCCAGCCGTGGCGCGCGAACAGCTGGGCGGTGCTGCGGCCGAAGCCGCTCGAGCAGCCTGTGATTAAAATAGTCTTTTGCATGATGCTCCTCGTTGACAGGGGAGCCCCAGTGTAGAAGGGTGGTCAGCGTGCGCCTAGCCGTGTCACGCTTAACAATATGATGAGTAATTTTGCACAATGAACCGACCGTCGATGTTTGAACTGGATGCCGCGGTGCTGGTCGCGGCACGTGGCAGCTTCCGTGGCGCCGCGCGCGAATTGAAACTGTCGCCGTCGGCGGTCAGCCATGCCATCGCCGGACTGGAAGCCAAGCTGGGCGTGCGGCTGTTTCACCGCAGCACGCGCAGCGTCTCGCTGACGGCGGCGGGGCAGGCGTTTCTGGCGCGGGTGGAATCGGCGCTGGACACCATCACTGACGCTGTGTCGGAGGCAGCCGATTACCGCGAGCAGCCATCCGGCCTGCTGCGCTTGAATATGTCGGAAGGCGCCGCGCAGATTCTGTTCCGCCCGCTGATTCTGCCGTTTCTGGCGCGCCACCCCGAGATGCGCATCGACCTGGTCACGGATGGCCGGCTGGTCGATATCGTGGCGGACGGGTTCGACGCCGGCGTGCGCCAGGGCGACCTGGTCAGCCCGGACATGTTCGCCTTGCCCTGCAGCCCGGCGATCCGTTTTCTGGTGGCGGGATCGCCGGGCTATTTTGCCGTCCACGGCATGCCGGCGACGCCGCAGGCGCTGCATCAGCACGTCTGCATCCGCACCCGGCTGCCGCACGGCGGCGAACTGTACCCGTGGCAGTTCCGCCGCGGCGATGAGGCATTCGATTTCACCCCGCAAGGCGCGCTGACGCTGGACAGCCATCCGCTGATGCTGGAAGCGGCCCTGGCCGGTGCCGGGCTGATCTGGACCAATGAACAGGGCCTGTTGCCTCACCTCGCGCGCGGCACGCTGCAGGCGGCGCTGACCGAGTGGAGTCCGGCCGAGCCGGCGCTGCATCTGTATTATTCGAGCCGACGCCATCTGAGCGCGGGCATGCGCGCCTTGCTGGCGCTGGTGCGCGAGCTGTATCCTACGGCGCCGCCGCCAGCACTGCCTTGAGGATGTTTTCCGAGCGCAGCTGGCCGTAGCCTTTGCCGTAGGCGCTGGAGGTGACCACCACCACCATCTGGCGCGACGGGATCACGTAAATCTTGTTGCCGCCATTGCCCGAGGCGAAATGCACCAGCACCGGCCGGCCGTCGATCTGCTGGGTTTTCCGATACCAGAAATAGCCGTAGTGGTCGGCATAGCGGTCGTTGTCGCCGATGGCGACGCGCGGCGCCAGGGCGGCGGCCAGCCAGTCCGCATCGACGATCCGTTTGCCGTCATACACGCCCTGGTTCAGCACCAGCTGGCCGATGCGCGCCAGGTCGCGCGTGCGCAGCGACAGGTTGCCCTGACCCTTGGGATGACCGGCAACGTCCCGTCCCCATGCCCAGCGCTGGATGCCCAATGGCTGAAACAGCGCACCGCGCGCGTAGTCTTCCAGATCCTTGCCGGTGGCTTTCTCCACAGTGACGCCGGCGATATAAGCCGTCAGCGAATTGTAGCGGTAGCGCGTGCCGGGCGTGGTTTCGCGCGGGGTGGCAAGGGTGAAGGCGATTGGATCGGCGGCGTCGTCCATCTTGTCTTCATTGCCGGGCGAGGCGGGGTCTTCGTCGAAGGCGGCCAGTCCGGAGCGCATGCTCAGTACCTGGTCCAGCGTGATGCCGTCCAGCGCCGTCCCCTTGGCCTGGGGCCAGTAGTGATCGATGCGTGCGTCCGGATTCAGCCGCGCGGCGCCGGCCAGCAGGGCGGTGACGCTTTTGCCGGCCGAGCGGATGTCGTGCAGCGTGTCGGCGATTTCGCCGTTGTAGTAGCGTTCGGCGACGATGGCGCCGTCGCGCTGCACCAGCACGCTGCGCAGGTCGGGGTGCGTATCCTGGTCCCAGCGTGCCAGCACCTGGTCCAGCGCCTGCGCGCGGGCGGCGGCGGCCAGCATCAGGCCGGTCATGATGCTGAAAGTCAGCCGCATCATGCCGGCCCCTGCGGTGCGACTTCCGCCTGCAAGGTGATGTGGTCGATGCCGTGCTTGTCCAGCAGCATGGCCTTGATGCGGTGCAGGACGTCCGGCCACTGTTCCAGCTGGGTGATCTCGACGTGGCCGATCAGCGCGGGCTGGCCCGGCGACATGTCCCACACGTGCAGGTCGTGCACCGAGCAGACGCCGTCGATCTGTTCCAGGTCGGCGCCGACTTTGAGGTAGTCGATGGCGTCCGGCACGCCGCCCATCAGGAAGTGATAGGACTCATGCAGCACGCCCAGCGTGGATTTCAAAATCAGCAGGGCGACGAATACCGACAACAGCGGGTCGATGCGCATCCAGCCGGTGTAATAGATGACGGCGCCCGCCGCCAGCGCGGCCACCGAACCCAGCAAGTCGCCGAGCACATTGACCAGCGCCGCCCGGGTGTTCATATTGCTGTGGCCGCGCGACAGCATCCACGCCTGGATCATGTTGATCAGCAGGCCGATGCCGGCGACGATGAACACAGTCGCGCCATGCACTTCCTGCGGCTGGCTGAAGCGCTGCACGGCTTCGTAGATAATCCAGCCGACCAGCAGCAATAGCACCAGGCTGTTGACGAAGGCCGCCAGCGCTTCCGCGCGGCCGAAACCGAACGAGTGGCGCGGCGAAGGTGGCCGCTTGGCGATGATCTGTGCTAGCAGCGCCAGGCCGAGCGCGGCGGCGTCGGTGACCATGTGGCCGGCGTCGGAAATCAGCGCCAGCGAATTGGACATGAAGCCGGTCACCACTTCGACGATGGCAAAGCCCAGCGTCAGCACCAGCGACCACGCCAGCACCGCCTGGCTGCGCTGCACGGTGAAGTGCTGGTAATGGGCGTCGCCATCGCGGTGTTCGTGCAGGTGGGCGGAGGGCGAGGGCGGCAAAGTAGGCGTATCGGCTTGCATAAGTATCTGGTCGAGGACGAATAACCTTAGTTTATAGCAAGCCAAACCCGCATGCCGCCTGGCTTCATAGGGGAAATTGAAATGTTTCCCATCATTACCCTTGTTTTTCTCCGAATCGCTCTCTATAATGCTGGTCTTCGGGCGGTTAGTTCAGCTGGTTAGAATACTTGGTCGACATCCAAGGGGTCGGGGA